>CAZJUL010000061.1:3570-4826 GCA_964549095.1 uncultured Elusimicrobiaceae bacterium | reverse complement strand
TGGACAACATCAAAAAAGAGAAGGACCTGTCCGGGATAAGGGCCGATTTCAGGGAAGAGGCCGGGCTGAAGCCCGTAAAAGCCGACCGCGTGCGCCTGGTGGCGGCGCTGGAACAGATCTTCCTTAACGCCGTGGAGGCGATGCCCGACGGCGGCGCGGTGCACGTGGCCGTGCGCACGGCCCCCGGCGGCGGAGCCCAGCTGCTGGAAATTACCGATTCCGGCGAAGGGATAGAGGCCAAGAACATCAATATGATCTTCCACCCCTTCTTCACCACCAAGCCGGGAAAGCTCGGGCTCGGCCTGGCGCTGGTAAAGAACATTATAAAGGCGCACGGCGGCACGGTCAGCGTCTCCAGCGAGGCGAAAAAAGGCGCCACGGTGGCAATTGCCCTGCCGGAAGATGTAAAATAAACGGTTTGCAAGGAAAGTATGCCCAGAATCCTGATAGTCGACGACGAACCAGACATGCGGCTTGCCGTGAAGAACGTGCTCAAGCTGCGCGGCTACGACGTGCTGGAGGCCGGCGACGGCCCCACCGCGCTGGACATGCTGGCCCGGGAAGACATCAACCTGATGCTGCTGGACGTGCGCCTGCCGGGCATGGACGGCGTGGAAGTGCTGGAAAGGGCGCGCAAGCTTAAGAGCGACGTGCCCGTGGTGATGATCAGCGGCTACGGGCATATCCAGTCGGCCGTGGACGTGATGAAGCTCGGCGCCAGCGAATACCTGCAGAAGCCTTTCGAGAACGCGCAGCTGGTCAGCACCGTGCAGAAATTCACTGAGCAGAAGAAAGCGCCGGCCCCGCTGCCGGTCCCCTTCGCCGACACCTTCTCCGCCGCGGAAGTCAAAGCCCCGGCGCCCGCCTGGCGCGGCTTCGCGCTGCGCGCGGCCGTCCTCGCGCTGGCCGTGGGGGCCGCCGTCTTCGCTTACAAGTATTTCACCGATTTCCATTCCTCATATTTCAAAAAGTACCAGGCCTCCTCTTCCAATATCTCGGTCCTGCTGTGGAACGGCGGGGACTTGTGGGCGGGGGACTGGCTGGAACAGGCGATCTACTGCTACGCGCCGGCCAAGGGTTCGCTGGAGCTGAAGAAAAAATACCCGCTCGGCGACGTCCACATAAGCGGCTTCGCGGTGGCCGAGGGCAAGCTTTACATAGCCGACGCCTGGAAAAAGACCATAGAGGAAAGACAGCTGGACGACAGCCTCACGCTGATCAAGTCCTTCAATTTCCCCGGCAGGATCTCCAGCCTC
>CAZJUL010000061.1:1304-3560 GCA_964549095.1 uncultured Elusimicrobiaceae bacterium | reverse complement strand
GCTTACCGTGGTGGCCTATTTCAAGCTGTCCAACCGCCCCGACCAGATCTACAAGACCAAGGGCGCGATGTGGACGGCGGTCTCGTCCACCGGGAAGCTGTACAAGCACAACCTGGACGACAAGCTTTCGATAGCGGCCGTCTACGACCTGAAGCTGCCTTTGCAGAAACAGCCGCTGTCGGCCTTCACCTGGAAGGACGCCAGGCTCTGGCTGGCCGGCGACGGGACGGCGGAGCTCTATGAGGCCGGCAAGGCCCTGATGGCGAAGACGGAAGAGTAGATCTTTAAGCGGTCAGAATTCAGCGGGCGGTAGTCGGGTCCGCTAAGGGAGCCGGGAACAAATAAAAGAGCCCTGTTGTTTTCAACAGGGCTCTTTTATCGCTTTATGCCGTTCTTATTAGTTCAGCAGCTCGGCGCAGTTGGTGCCGCCGCCGGGGCATTGCGCCACGGTGACCGTGGGATTGTCGGGCACGTTGACGTTGAGCGAGTACAGGCCGTAGCGGGCGGCCACGGTGCCGTTGTTGATGTGGCGCGTGCAGGTGAGCACGTAGCAGGGGCCGCTGGCGCAGGCGCCGACCGCGAGCGTGGCGTTGAAGAATTTCGTGGGCAGCGCGGAGGCGGTCATGTTCGCGTAGGCGATGTCCAGGTCCGTGAAGTTCTGGGCGTAGGAGCCGCCGCGGGCGAGGAACCTTTCCTCGGCGGATTTAATGTTCGAGATGACGCTCATGGCTTCCGCCACGCGCGCTTTTTCGACGACCTTGAAATACTGGGGTATGGCGATGGAGGCCAGGATACCGATGATTAGGACCACCACCAGCAGTTCGATCAGCGTGAAACCGGTTCTATTTTTGCGCATTGTTCCCCCGATTGTCAGAGTTTTCATTTTCCAAGCTCCACTGAATTAAGGCGCTCGCCTGTAACTAATATACATAAAATCGTCCGCTTTAATCAAGTGCGTTCTTCGGGCGGGCCCCGTCCCGCGTACGGAAAATAGATGCGCCCGGCGCGATTCGAACGCGCGGCCACCCGCTTAAAAGGCGGATGCTCTACCCCTGAGCTACGGGCGCGGTAAAGCCGGGAAAATTATACTAAAATAAGCGGCCGATTCAAAATTCCGGCCGCGCGGGCATTTGAAATCCGGAAAATATGAATTATAATATACACCATGCGGGCGGCAAAAAAATACAGGGTCAAGGTGCGGCTGAAAGTGCGCAACCGGATAGCCAGGAAAACCGGGGCCATCGTCGCCGGCCTCGCCTGCGCCGCGCTTATCGGCTACGGCGCCTACAGGGCGCGCGGCCTGGCGGCGGCGGCCGGCCCCGTCGAATTTTTCAGCTTCACGGCGAAGGAGCTGGAAGTGAAAAGCCCCTCGGACGTGATCACCGCGGACATCAGCGCCCTTGTGAAGCCCAGGCTGGGCCGCCGGTTCACCCGGGCCGACGCGAAAAACCTTGAACGGGTGCTGCGCGTGCGCTACCCCTCGATGAAGCGCTCGGAGGTCAGGCGGAGCCTGCTGGGCGGCCGCGTGACGGTCACGGCGGAAGCGGAGCCCGTCGTGGCCAGGGTCCGCCTGCTTTCGGCCCGCGGCGGCGGGGGGGAGTTCTACCTGGCCGAGAACGGCCGGCTCCTGGGCGAGACTTACGGCGCCGCGCCGGCGGACGGTTTCGAGACCTCCGTCTACGCCGAGCCGGGCGAGGTGCTGGCCCCGCTGGCGGTTTTTTTGAAGGAGCTGAAGGGCCTCAGCGAAGAATTTTCCTCCAGGCCAGTCGCCCTGCGGTACCGCCGGCCGGAAGGCGCCTGCCAGCTGACGCTGGAGAACGACGCCGAGGTCTTCTGGGGCGAGCTGGAATTCACCCGCTCCAAGGTGGCCAAGCTCAACGAGGTGGTAAGGGACGCGGCGCAGAAAATAAGCGGGCCGCTTAAAATAGATTTCAGGTATTTCAGGGACGGAAAAGTTTTTGTTTCTAAAACCGGCAATATTTAATAGAATTATCTCAATAAACTTTCGTAAGCGCCGCAAAAGGGGGGCGTCCCCCGGGCGGCCTTCTTAAAATTTCTTCAGTCCCCGGAGTCCACAATGGCAAAATCGATAATCGCCGGCCTCGACATGGGGTCAGGCCGGGTAACCTGCGTCCTCGCCGAGCACGACGCCGATTCGGAAAAGATAAAGATCCTGTCCGGCTCCTCGGTGCCCTGCAAGGGGCTCAAGGGCGGCGTGGTGGTCAACATAGACGAGACCAAGCGCGCCATCCAGAA
>CAZJUL010000061.1:468-1294 GCA_964549095.1 uncultured Elusimicrobiaceae bacterium | reverse complement strand
GGAGATAGTCGGGGAGGTCTACCTCGGCGTGCGCGGCGGCCACATCCAGACCTTCAACAACCGCGGCGCCTACAATATCGCCCGCGCCGACAGGGAGATCTCCGCCGAGGACGTCTCCAACGTCATCGAGAACGCCAAGGCCATCCCGATGGCCTCCGACAAGGAGATCCTGCACGTGATACCGCAGGGCTTTTCCCTGGACCGGCAGCGCGGCGTGCCGAACCCCGTCGGCATGGAGGGCTCGCTGCTCGAGGTGGGCGTGCACATCGTCACCGCGCAGAGCTCCCACATAAACAACCTGATGAAATCGGTCTCGCAGGCCGGCTTCCGGGTGGTGGACACCATTTACCACCTGCTCGCCATAGGTGAGCTGGTGGTGTCGCCGGAGGAAAAAGACCTCGGCTGCCTGCTGGTGGACGTAGGCGGGCAGACGGTTTCCATAGGCATCTATTACGAGGGCAGCCTGCAGTTCTCCCGCGAGATCCCCATCGGCGGCGACCACGTCACCCGCGACATCGCGTACGGGCTGGGCACCTCCATCTCCGCCGCGCAGGAGATAAAGGAAAAATACGGGGCGGTGCTTTCCAGCCTGGTGGAAGAGGACAAGAGCATCACCATCACCGGCCTCGATTCCAGGACCCGGAAGGAAATAAAGGCCCGCGACCTGCTGGACTACATACAGCCCAGGACCGAGGAGATGTTCGAAAAGGTCAACATCGAAGTGCAGAATTCCAATTTCGCGGACCTGCCCGGCGGGGCCATCCTGACCGGCGGCGGCTCCCTTCTGAAAGGCATGTGCGAGGCTTCGGAGCAGCTGCTCGAGCTG
>CAZJUL010000061.1:0-458 GCA_964549095.1 uncultured Elusimicrobiaceae bacterium | reverse complement strand
CAGGCCGGAGATGCTGGAGTGCCCCGAAGAATACCTGTTGCAGCCCTACACCTCGGCCATAGCGCTGGTCTGCTATCCTTTTATAAAGCCCTGGCCCAGCGAACAGGCGCCCGGCAGGCGCCCGGCCATAATACCGGCAATGTGGTGGCGCTGGCTGAAGGATCTATTCTGATGGACTGTATAGGGGCGGGGACACCATGCCGCATGGTGTCCCCAATGCTTGAAACTTCAAGCCGAGGGAACTGATATATGGAAACCAGGATACGCTATAACGGGGATTTTCAGAACAGGGAAGCCAGGATAAAGGTCATAGGCGTGGGCGGCGGCGGCGGCAACGCCGTGAACCGCATGGTGGAGGCCGACATCCGCCTGGTCGACTTCATAGCGATGAACACCGACGCGCAGGACCTGCGCCGGAACAAGGCCTCCAACCGCATACAGATAGGCGAAGAGCTCAC
>CAZJUL010000060.1:8352-12474 GCA_964549095.1 uncultured Elusimicrobiaceae bacterium | reverse complement strand
CTGAGAGGCGGGGTGGTGAAGGTCCTGGTGGCGCTGTAGATGCCGGGGGTGACCTCGTTGTCGCCGTTGATGGCCGCGATCCTTATCATGTAGCGCTGGTTGCTCAGCAGCGGCACGGTCTGCCAGGGCACGAAGAAGGCCCTGTTGCCGGTGTAATCCGCCCCGCCGTTGGTGGAGCTCTGCACCTGGTAGGCGGTGGCGTAGACCGGGTTCGGGAACCAGTCCGCCTCGGGTATCTCCAGGTACATGCTGGAGGCGGTGGTAGTGCCCGCGCGGATGATGTAGGGCGGCCAGATGAAGTCCTGGGAGCCCGAGATGGGCGTCATGGAGGAGATGGCGATGCTGGCGGGCGGCAGGGCGAAGGTGTATTTCTGCACGTGCGCCGACTCGCTTATGTAGGCGGAGGCGCTGGAAACCTTGACCCACCTGGTATAGGCCTTGTTGGCCCCCAGCCCGGTATCCGTGTAGAAGCTTACCGTCGCGGGCAGCACTATGTACCCGGCGTCGCTGGAAGTGAACAGGTGGTAGCCGTCTATGCCGCCGGAGACGGCGGTCCAGCTCCACTTTATGCTGGTGGTGGACAGGGCCTCGGCGGAGAACGCGCCCGGTATGACGCTGCCCAGCGCGTAGAACGAGAAATGTTCCACGCCGGTGAGCACCGTCTTAGCCGCCTTGCTGACCACGGAATTCTGGCGCTGGTTCCAGACCAGGGCAGCGGTGTCCAGGTTGAAGATGCTCAGGTTGTCCGCCAGGGCCTGCGGCGTGGTGCCGTCCACCAGGTCGTTCAGGTCGGTGTCGGCGTAGGTTACCGTTATCGTGGCGACGGAGGTTATGTCCGAGGCGTAGCCGTAATCGTCGAACAGGTTCAGTTCCACGATGGACGGGTTGATGATGAAAGAGTTCTTCAGCTTGGCCGTCGCGGCGTCCAGGCTGGCTTTCGTTATCGCGAAATAGCCGTCGGGTGTGCCCAGCGGGATGGCCACCGACACCAGCGACAGGCTGGGGGCCGGCAGGGGCGCGGAAGCGGTCACCGCCGAGGTGGCGTAGACCACGGTGCAGTTGGCAGGCAGCGAGAGCGTCATTGCCCCGGCCGTCACGGCGCTGGATGCGGACACGAATCCGTCGTCGTTATAAGACCTGACGGCGTAGTAGTAGGTGGTCGCGTAGCGCAGGTGGGCGTCGCTGTAATAAGTCGAGACGAAGACGTCGGCCCAGTCTTTCAGGCTGGTCCAGTCGGCGAGGTCGGTGGAGCGGTCCAGGCTGAACCGGGAGCTCTCGGCCGGCGTCCAGTTGAGCGACAGCGTGTGCACGCCGGTGCTGTAGACGGCCGCCGCGGAAGGCGGGCTGGCCAGTGTCATCACGGAGGCCTCGGAGAAATCCCCCTCCCCGTCCCAGGCCAGCGAGCGTACCCAGCGGTTGTACCGGGCGTTGGCGGTGGAGAGGTTGGTCTCGTAATAGACCGTGGTGGAGGAACTGAGGCCTATCGCTATCGGTACACCGGTGGCGGTGTAGAGGTTGTAGGCGGTCACGCCGGGCACCGCGTTGGTCCACCACCAGGTGATGGAGCCTGTGGCGGTGGCCACGCCGTAAAGCGTCGGCGCAGCGTGCTTGGTCATGGTGCTGCTCACGAAGCTGTAATCCCGCCTGTTCCCGTCGGTGGCCGAAGAGAGGCCGATGGTCTGTACGCCCATCTGGTTCACGGCCCCTATGCGGTAGGAATAGGTGGTGGAAGGGGTGAGCCCGCCTTCCTCGTACTGCGCGCCGGTCATGCTGGAGACGAAGGACCAGGGCCCCTGCTCGCCGGTGGTGGTGGAGCGCTCCACCCGGTACCAGGTCGCGTGGATCTCGGGCTCTTTCCAGCCTATGCCTATGCCGCGCGCCGTGACGGTGGCGAAAGTCAGGTCGTTGGGCGGCGTGGCGAAAGTGGCGCAGGTGGAGCCGGTGGCGTTGCTGCCGAAGAAGAAATAGCAGGCCGGGTGGGCCGGGGCCGTGGAGCAGTCCGGGGCCCAGGATTGCTGCACCGCGACGGCCGCCGTGTGCAGGCTGTTAGTGAGAAGCGGCGGGACCGGGTTGTAAATATATTCGCTGGAAGTGACGCCCGGAATGGTGGCTATCACCTGCCAGAAATCGCCCCAGTCGGCGGTATGGCTCGCTATGCCGAACATGTAGCCGGAAATATAGCCGCCGCTGTTGTAGGGGGCCGTGGACCAGGACCACTTAAGGATGGTGTCCGTCACCGCCGAGCAGGAATGCCCGGGTTCGGCGGCCTTGGTTATGACTTTATAGCGCGCGCTGTAGGCGTACGGGTTCAGGGCGTCGTCCGGCGTCTGTTCCCCGTCGCCGTTTACCGCGCCCAGCCTGAAATCGTGCTTGGTTCCCCAGGTCAGCCCCGTCACGGAGGCGCCCAGCCCGGAGACTATGGACGAGGTGTCGGACACGGTGAAAGTCGCGGAGCTTTCAGCCACGCCCGCGGTGGCGTAGTACACTATGTACTGGCTGGCTTCCGAAGCCGCCACCCGGGGGCTCCAGACAAGGTTTACGGAGTCCGTGAAGACGTTGCCGAAATCCGGGACGGCCGCGGCGCAGGTCGCCGGGGCCACCGCATAGGTGTATTTGCTCAGCGAGGCCGCGCCCGGGCTTTCCAGCAGGCCCACAGCTTTTATCCAGCGGATATGCGGAGAGTTAGCTGCGGGTCTCTCAGGGGAGTCCGTGTAGGTTTCCGTCCAGGAACTGATATACACGGCCGTCGTGGAATAGACTATGCCCTCGTAGCCGTATACCCGGTAGCCGGTTATGCCGGTAGCAGCTATGGTGCCGGTGGACCAGCTCCATTGTATGGAATAGGAGGAGATGGCGACCGCGCTGGAGATGGCCATATCCAGCGGCGGGGTCGTGGTGACCAGCACCGCGCTGTACATTCCCGGGGTGAGCTCGTTGTCGCCGTTGATGGCGCCTATCCGGATCCGATAATTCTTGTTGCTCAGCAGCGGTATGGTCTGCCAGGGGACGAACGACTGCCGGTTGAGGGCGTAAGAGGTACCACCGTCGGTAGAGCATTCTATGGCGTAGGCCGTGGCGGTGCTGAAATGCCATTCCATATAGGCCTGGGAGGATGTGACGCCGGTTAAAGTAAAGGTGGTGGGCTGTAGGGCTTGTTGACGGCGAGCCCCGTGTCGATGTACAGGTTCGCCGAGGAGGGCAGCACTATGTACCCGGCGGAGCTGGAGGTATACAGGCGGTAACCGTCCACGCCGGCCTCGGTAGGCCAGCTCCATTGCAGGCTGGTCGTGGAAAGGGCCGCACCCGTGAACGCGTCAGGCTCGGTCACGCTGATCAGCGAGTAGAACGACAGGTGCTCTATGTCGGAGTACGCGGTCTTGGCCGTCGTGCTGACCACGGTGTCGGGCTGCTGGTTCCAGACCAGCGCGCCGGTATCCAGGCTGAACAGGTTCAGCGTGCCGGCCGGGGCCAGCGGGGAGGTGCCGTCCACGAGGTCGTCGTCGTTCGCGTCCGCGTATGTCATGGTTATCCTGGCCGTGTCGGTCAGGCCGGCGGGCTCGCCGTAAATATCGTACAGGTGCAGTTCGATGACGGACCCGGTGACCAGAGAGGCGTTCCGCAATTTGGCGGTCGCTTCGTTCAGGCCGCTTACCGGTATCTCTACCGGGGCCGACGCGGCACTGGTGCTCAGGGCCAGGTAGCCGTCCGCCACGCCGCCGGCCGGGATAGCCAGGACCACCTGCGCCAGGCTGGGGGCGGGCAGCGGCGCCGCGATGTTCGCGGCCGAGGTGGCGTACACCACCGTGTAGCTGGACGGCAGGGGCAGCGTCATGTTCGCCGCGGTTATCGCGCTTGAGACCGAAATAAAACCGTCAGCGTTGTAGCCGCTGACCGCGTAATAGAAGGTGGTGTCGTAGCGCAGGGCGGTGTCGGTAAAGGTGGAGGAAACGAAAGCGTCGCCCCAGCTTTTCAGGGAGGTCCACAATACCAGGTCGGTAGAGCGGTCAATGGCGTAGGTGGAGCTCTCGTTGGCCGTCCAGCCGATCGACAGCGTGTGCAGGCCTGAACTGGTTACGACCGCGGCGGCGGGCGGGTTGGACAGGGTCCGTACCGTGGCGGAAG
>CAZJUL010000060.1:4141-8342 GCA_964549095.1 uncultured Elusimicrobiaceae bacterium | reverse complement strand
AAATCCCCCTCCCCGTCGAAAGCGACCGAGCGTATCATGCGCGTGTACACCGCGTTGGCGCTGGAGAGGTTTACTTCGAGGTAGTAAGTTACGGACGAGGCCAGGCCGTACGCTATCACTCCGCCCGTGTCCGTGTAAAGGTTATAAGCCGTAACGCCGGACACCGTGTCGTCCCACGCCCAGTGGATGGACCTGGTGCCGGTAGCCACGCCGTAAATGGTGGGCGCTATGTGCTTCGTCGCCGTGCTGCGCACGAAGCTGTAATCGCGGCGGTAGCCGGTGGTGGCTTCGGGCAGGCCCAGGGTCTGCAGGCCGAGCAGGTTTATCGCGCCGATGCGGTAGGAATAAGTGGTGGACGGCAAGAGTCCGGCGTCGACGAAATGGTTCCCGACCGCGCTGGAAACGAACACCCACGGACCGGCCGAGCCGAGCGTGGTGGAGCGCTCCACCCGGTATTCGGTAGCGGGCACTTCGGGCTCTTTCCACCAGGTCCCCACGCTGTTCGCGGTGACGGTGTCGAAGCTGACGTCGCTCGGGGGCGTGGCGAAAGTGGTGCCCTCGGCATCTATGTAGTAGCTGCCCCAATGCACGTATTCGTACTCGGGATCGCCCCAGTTCGGGTGAGCGTCGGTCCAGTCCGGGTCTATCTGGGAGGCCTTCAGCCCGATGGTATGGGTACTGTTGGTCATCAGGTAGTCGAAAGTATAATAGAGGCTGTCGGCTCCGTCCACGGTGTTCGGCGCCTCGTACCAGGACCGGTAGGTCCCCTGCCACCAGCCCCAGACCTTCTTGCTGAGGGTGTAGCCCTCGATGTATTCCGGATTGGTGTACGTGGAAGTGGACCAGTCGCATTCCATAGCCGTATCCGTAAGCGGATCGCAGGCGAAGTCGGCGGGCGGCTCGGCCATGGTCATTACCCTGTAATTGCGGCTGTAGGCAAAAGGGTTCAGCGCGTTATCAGGGGTCTGCTCCCCGTCGCCGTTCACCGCCCCTATCCTGAAATCGTATTTGGTATTCGACATGAGCGGGGATATGGTGGCCGGAGGGGCCGAAGCCATGGTCGAGGCCAGCGACACGGCGAAATCGGCCGCAGTGGAACGGTCTACCACGTAATTGCTGGCTATGCCCACGTGGAGGCCCGTGGTACCCAGCTCCGTGTCCCAGTTCAGTGAGACATAGTTCACGCTGACGTGCACGGAAGGGTTGATCCTTGGATAGACCGCCGTGCAGGTGGCGGGGGCCACGGCGTAGGTATTTTTCTGGTGGACGTCCCGTTCGAAGCTTTCCCGGAAGCCGTACGCCTTTATCCAGCGCGTATGCCTGGAGTCCGCCGATGGGATCAACTGCGTGGTCTCGGTCCCGGTGGAGATGAAGGTCATTGTCCCGACCACCACGGTAGAGGTGCCGGTTATGACCACGGTGTGGGAATCCACGAAGGTCTCTATCCAGAAGCTGGTGCCGGCCGCGATGGTCTTGACTATCTCGCCCGTGCAGCCGTCCGTCGGGACGCTCGCGTCCGGGGTCGTGGTGGAGCGGTAGATGTGGTAGCCCGTGATCTCCGTCCCGTCGAACATCCCGTCCGGCCAGCGCCATTCCACCGTGAAGGAGGAGAGCGCCACGGCCGTGAAGGAAGACACGTTGAAAGGCGGCGTGGTGAAGGACTGGGTGGCGCTGTACAGGCCGGGGGTGACCTCGTCGTCGCCGTTTATGGCCGCCAGCCTTATCACGTACTCCTTGTTGCTCAGGACCGGAATGGTCTGCCAGGGAACGAAAGCGGCGCGGTTGCGGGAGTAATAAGCCCCGGCGTCGGTGGAGCACTGTATCTCGTAGGCGGTGGCCGCGCTGAACTGCCATTGCACATAGGCTTCCTGTGCGTTAAAGGTGCTCACCGCCACGATCGAGGCGGGCGGCAGCGCGTAGGTGTATTTCTCTATATGCTGGGAATCGCTGCCCTCGTCGGAGCCCTGGTAGGCGGTTATCCAGCCGGTATAGACCTTGTTCACTTCAAGTTCGTTCATCCTGTAGAAAGTGGTGTCGGCGGCCAGCGTGGCCGAAGAGAACAGGACGCCGGTCCGGGTGGTGAAATAGATGTGGAACCCGTCGTAGCCGGTCAGCGTGTTGGTGGACCAGTTCCACTGCAGGCTGGTGGTGGACAGCGCGGTCGCGCTCAGATTCGGTACTACCGCGGCTACGACGGCCCTGGGCCGGAGTATCCTTTTAGAGGTTTTGGAAACTTTTCCCGCCGCGTCGGCCGGCAATTGGAGCCCCGCGACGAGCAGGAAAAGCGAAAGTACGCCTGACAGGCGTTTAACCCAGTTAATAGGCATGGTATTACCTCGTAAAAGCATTTGGACCCAAACCGCGAAATCTTTTCGGGACAAATCCCGTTGACCAGAATAATTATATATAAAAAAACGCGTTTAGAATGAAAAAACGCGCAAAGCCGGTCTATCTTCCGGAACTCTTCGCGCGCTTTTTCCCTATTACCCCGCCCCGCCGGCGCCGGCCGGCTTCGAAGCGCGGGCCTATTTCACCGTCAGCGTCATCCCGTCGGAATGCGCCCCGAATTCCGGCGCGTACATTGACTGCATCACCGCCGACCCTATCCGGTACACCCCGGGTGTGGTCGGGCGGACGCGGTACTTCAGCACGTATTCGCCGTGCGGCAGCCATTCCACGAAGAAGTTGGTCAGGGAATCCCTGGGCTCCTCGTAGCGCGAGAGGCGGTCCCACTTCCAGCCGCTCAGCAGTTCCTCCGCCTCGAAGCCCGCGCCGCGCGGGTCCTTCAGGTGCACGTACTCGAACTGGCTGCGGGTGGTGACGGTCAGGTGCACTTCTATCTGGTCGCCGACGGCCACGGAGTCGCCCGCTGACAGCGGCTTAAGCGCGTAGTTATCCCCCTCTTTGGCCCGCAGGTAGAATTTCCGCGAGACGTTCATCATGCCGGCCGGGGATTCCCCCGCCAGCTTGTCCGTCGTGTAGATGCCGGTCAGCGAGGCGAACGCCAGCCCCGGCCCGGTCTTTTCAATGGTCGCCGTGTTATGCTTCGGGGTAATTTCCGCGCCGTACTTGGACCAGCGCAGCGGCGTGCCGACCCAGTCGAAAGGCTGCAGCGCCACGGTCTCCTTCGTCCCGGCCCAGTTCACCGCGAAGGTGTCGCCCTTGTCCAGCGCGCCCTTCGTCTTCATCACGTCCAGCAGGGAGTAGATGGCAGCCGCCGAAGCCTTGGTGGATTTCCACTCGCTGGCCTTGCGGCTGAAAAGGAGCCATCTGACCATCGGCCCTATCCGCGCGTCTTTAGGGTTCAGCGCCAGCAGGGTGCGCAGTATGAAGGCGTGCTTCTCCACCGAGTCGTTGTACCAGAGCCAGGAGATCTTCTCCGGCGTCCAGTAGAGCCCGGCTATGTCGTCCTCGCGGGAGCCGTCCATCGCGCGGGCCAGGTAGCCCTCCGCCTTCTTCCGCTCGCCCAGGCGGTGATAGACGTAGGCCGCGTAGGCCTTGCCGAACGGCGTCATGGCCCTGGAGTTCTTGTCCGCGAAATCCGCCCAGACCTTGGCGTATTTCAGCGCGGCGGAGTGCTCCGGCCATTTCGCCGGGAACGAGGTCACGACATAGGCCGCGTACAGGATGAAGGAGGTCTCGCCCTCGTCCGGCTTCATATGGCCGGGTATTTCGGAGATGACATACCGCAGCGCCTTTCGCGCTATGTCCTCGGGGATGGCCACGTTGTAGCGGGCGGCCTCGGCCAGCCCGTCCAGGACCAGCAGCGTCATGTACAGGCTGGGGCGCCCGCCGGGGAACCACGGGAAGGAGCCGTCGTGGTTCTGGTAGGCCTTCAGCTTCGAAAGGGCGTCTTCCTTTTCCGCGGCCACCACTTTGGGGTCGAGCATGTCTATGGACGGCAGGGAGGTCTTCCTGCCTTTGGAGGCCTCTTCCCACGGGGTTTCCATCAGCGTCATCATCCTGACCGGGTTGTCGCGCTCCCAGGCCGGCGTCAGGGTGTTGCGCTTCGGGACCTTGGCCACCGCGGCCTTCAGCTCGGGGTAGCGCTTATAGAAGCTGTTGGTTATCGCCAGCGGCACGTAGCGGTTCAGCAGCTGTTCGGTGCATTCGTACGGGTAATGCACCAGGAAAGGCAGGCTGTTCAGCACGGTCAGTATGAGCTGCGGCTGGACTTCGAGGGGCATTGACTCCATCTCCC
>CAZJUL010000060.1:0-4129 GCA_964549095.1 uncultured Elusimicrobiaceae bacterium | reverse complement strand
GAGCGAAGCGACCAGCGTGGCCATCAGGCGCTCGCGTGAAGGCAGCACCGGCAGGTCGTTCTCCTGCGCGTCGCTAAGCTGGCCGGCGCGGGCTATGGCGCGCACCTTGTAAGCGGCTACCCCGCGGGGCGCGGTGACATCCCAGTAGATCGGCGCGGTGCCGTGCGCTTTCACGGCGAAAGGCTTGGACAGGTCCGTGACTCCGAAGCCGCTCTCGGCAGGGTCCCCGTCCCTGGTTATGGAAAGCGTCACTTCACCGGAAAGCTCGCCGGCGGTGTCGTTGTTCACCACCGCCGTGAGCTGCGACTTGTCGCTTTCCCTGAAGAACCGCGGGATGTCCAGGCGGACCATCAGGTCTTTCTTCGTCACCGTCACGGCCTCGGCCTTGCCGCGCTTGACATCCTTCGTGATCATCGACGAGGTGACCTTCCAGCTGGTCAGGCGTTCCGGTATCCGGAAAGAGAATTTCCCGATCCCGTTCGCCACCTTGAGCTGGGGGTTGAAATAGGCGGTCTCGGAAAAATCCTTCCTGACCTGCACAGGAGCGGCGCCCTTGCCGCCGGACGCTTCGCCCCGGTCCTCTTTCATCTCCATCTTGTCCATCATCTGGGGAGCCATTTTAGCGCTGCCGCGCACGGCGGCCACCGAGGCGAAGCTCTTGCTCCGCATCGCGCCGCCCGCTCCCGCGGGAGCCCCGGCTTCCATCAGCATCCCGTCGGATTCCATGCCCAGCATCATATTGCCGGGGAACCCTCCCCGGCGGTACCTGCCGCCGTGTATCCTGGAGGAATTGATCCTGAACGCGGCCAGCCGCTCTTCGGCCGCCGACTGGCGGAACAGGGAGAACATGCGCTCTATGATCCCCCTCGTTATCGGCATGGAGATGGCGTAGGGCGTGAACAGCGAGCCGCGCCCTTCCGTGGCGGAGCGGCGCTTCTGGTACAGCGAGTCGGCCCAGAAGCCGGCGTCGGCCTGGTAATATTCCAGCGAGCGGTCGAAGATCCTCACCGTCCCTTCTCCGTTGACCGGCTTCCTGGAGGAATCCTTCGCCTTGAGGGCCCAGAAAGCTTTCTGCCCCGGCTTCAGCGTCTTGTCATAGGCCAGCGAAAGCGAAAGGTCCCTGTCCGGCATCGGCACGTCGGCCTCGGCCAGCGCGGAGAACACCTTGAAGTCGCTCGCTCCGAACCAGCGCAGGCCGAAGCCC
Organism: uncultured Elusimicrobiaceae bacterium; assembly: GCA_964549095.1. Classification (GTDB taxonomy): domain Bacteria; phylum Elusimicrobiota; class Elusimicrobia; order Elusimicrobiales; family UBA9959; genus JAHJSU01. Next base: position 2,925 of record CAZJUL010000060.1, on the reverse strand, counting down.
CCGCGGTGCTCCGGCCCGATCTTGACCGTCACGACGGAGACGCCGCCGGCCCCGGTCATCTTTTTGGTCAGCAGGAAATTGCCGGCCAGCGTTTCCACGTATTTCACGCCTTTGAGGGCCGAGGCTCCGACCAGCGCCCTGGCCGTTTCGCCCGGCTGGTAGGAGGAATGTTCGAACAGCGCCACGGCCGGCAGGTCCAGCGCCGAGGCGCCGCCTTTCGGGTCCGCCGAAACGAGTATTATCCAGGACGAGCTTTCGCCGCCCCAGGGATCCTTCGCCTTGAGCCTCAGGCGGTAAACGCCCTCGGGAAGGGGCTCGAGCTTAACCTGCGAAGGCGAAGCTTTGGAGAAATCAATGCCGCCCTCGGCGACCAGTTTGCCGTCGGCCGCGTTGGCGAAAAGCTGCTCCAGGGACGGGTTCTGCCCGAAGGAGCCCCAGTCGCCGCCGCCGCCCGAGAAGCGGGAGACACGCAGCGGGCGCTTGCCGCGCGCGCCCTGCTTCTGCGCGCCGCCGGCAGGCGCCGCGGCCGGCGCGTCCTCTATCCGGTAGAGGCTGTAGGAACCTGAACCGGCGACCTGGATATCATTGAGGTTCATCAGGCGGGCCTTGAACGAGGCGGGCCTGTCGCTGGTGAAAAAGCCGGCGCCCGGCGTTATGTCGAACACGTAAGCCTTCGAGCCGGCGTTATAGGAGCGGGAGTCCTTGATGGTGCGCCCGCCCGCGTCGCGGGCTTCCGCCTCCACCTGGAAAGAGGAAGGGAAATCCGCGAAATTCGCGCTTTCCGGCGCCGGGGTAAAGGTGACGGAGAATTTCCCGTTCTCGTCGGTGCGGACCTTCTCCGAAGCCACCTCGGTTGAACCCGCAGCCCCGTAGCACCCCCTCCACCACCAGGCGTACCAGGGGATATAGCGCGACCTGGTGACGCGGTAGCTGACCTCCGCGTTGGGGACCGGGGAGCCGAAATAATATTTGACCGTGCCCTGTATTTTGGCGGGCTCGCCGTATTTGAAGGCCGCCTCGGCGTCCTCCAGCTTCACCTCGAACTCGGGCCGTTTGTATTCTTCGGCCCTGAAGCCGTGCTGCGCGGAGAAGCTGCGGCTGTATTCGTAAAGCTGCGCCTCCAGGGTGTACTGTCCCAGCATCCGCCCCTGCGGGATGGTGAACGAGCCGGCGGCGCTGCCCAGGCCCGTGAACGGCAGCGTTTTCGAGTATACTTCCTGCCAGTTGGCGTCCCTGGCGGTGATCTTCAGCGAGCTTTGCCCGTCGTAGGCGCGGTAGCCGCGCGGCTCCCGGATAAGCGCGGTGGCCTTGAACTTAACATCCTGCCCGGGGCGGTAGATGGGCCTGTCCGTTTCCAGGAACAGCTCTATGGGACTGGGCACGGACAAATTCTCACCCTGCGCGCCGTTCCAGTACGCGACGCTTTCGCCGGAGGACAGCAGCGGGTCGATGGTGAAGTTCTCGTTCGGCGGATAAGATACGTTCATCGGGAAAGCGAGGCTGGCCGTGCCCTCAGCGCCGGTCAGCAGGGCCGTGCGGGACCAGTTGCCGTAGTGCCGGGCATAGAACAGGTCTATGCTGCCGTCGGCCGCCGGCCTGCCGGTAAGCGCGTTGACCGCGTAAAGGTGGAACACGTCGGAAGTTTCGGTGCGGCCGGGCCTGGCCGGGTCGAAGAGGAAATCCTCCGGGTCGCCTTTCACGCCGGAGGTGCCCAGCAGGAAGATCTCGGTTATGTTGACGGTCACGGCCCGCATCAGCGACGAGCCGGACTCGAAGGCGGGGTCGCCGGAAGCGAGGATGACGTAGACGCCGCTCCTGAGCTCCGGGGGGCTCACGACGCGGTTCAGGTACTGGTAAGGCCCGGGATAATCCATTTTGGCTTCCCAGACGTGCACAGGGTTCCCTGACAGGAAACGCTCGACCGCCTCTTTGCTCAGGCTGCGCAGCCTGTCCCAGGCATTGTCGCCGCGGTAAGTGCCGATGGACGAGAGTTCCGCCGGGCTGGTCTTATAGGCGCGGAACCAGACCGACGGCAGGTTGCGGACGTTGACGGTGAGGATGTCCTTGCCGGGGGGCGGGGCGAACTTGGCCGAGAGCTCCAGCTGCGGCATCTCAAGCTGGGCGCGGAGCTTGGCGCATTCCATGCCGGAAGAGGCCTTGGGCGCCAGCGACTCGGCTTTTTTGCACAGCTCCACCACGCCCGGGTAGTCCGGCTTCCCGTTCAGCAGCAGCGCGGCCTCGTAGGCGGCCGAAGCGCGGGAGAGCGGGGAAGACATGGAATCGGACCAGCGCCTGAGGTTGAAGACGGCCAGGTCCCGCAGCTTGGCCGGGTCCGGCACCGAAACCAGGCCGCCGTACCTGTAGGGAATGAGCAGGCGCTGGATCTTCCAGCGCTCGGCGGCGAACTCGCGCCCCTTTCCGCCGGAGGCGGCGGCGTCCTCGTAGATGGCGCCGGCCTTCTGCGCCGGGTGGGCGTCCCGGTCGTAATCGGCCTTGAAGGTCTCGTTGGCGAATTTCATCCCCTCCGGCTGGGTCCCGCGCGCGCGCGCTTCCTCGAAGAGGTAGCCGGTCCAGTTCAGCACGGCGAAGTCCCACAAAGTGGGCGTGTATTCCAGCGCGGCCTTTTCCGTATCCACGAAATAAGCCTCGTCCCGTATGTCCGACTTTTTCAGCGCGTCCCTGAGGTCCCAGAGCGCGTCGTAGTCCGCCTCTATGCGGGCGCGCCACTCGTCGCCGGTAAGGCGGGTCAGGTCGGTGGTCCCTTTCTGGATATCCGAAGGGAGGTCGTAGCTGTACTGCCGCAGGAATTCCCTGCCCAGTTCCGCCCTGAAGAGGAGCAGGCGTCCGCGCCACAGGCGGTCCTCGGGCAGTTTCACGCCGTAAAAGCGCTGCGCGGCTTCGCCGTAGCGGAACAGCAGGGCTTCC
>CAZJUL010000059.1:12304-12514 GCA_964549095.1 uncultured Elusimicrobiaceae bacterium | reverse complement strand
CCAGTATGGTCGTGTTCTTCGTCTTCGCTGTGGCCGACCTGGCTATCTTCGTGTTGACCGGGTTGTCCATGCCGTACGCGGCGTTGAAGGAGAATTTGCCGGCCGGCTTTATAAGGATGTTGGCGAACCCGCCGGAGGCCCTGATCCCGTTCGAGCCATAGCCATTATTGCCCAGGCCGCCCAGGAAGTCGTAGAGGTTCTTGCCGGTCC
>CAZJUL010000059.1:5897-12294 GCA_964549095.1 uncultured Elusimicrobiaceae bacterium | reverse complement strand
CAGCGTGCACCTGGAAGTGAGCGGGATATTCCAGCCGAAGTCCGCCAGTACGACGTCGCCCTTCTGCCACGCGGTATTGCGCCACTGGCCCATGGCGCCCATGAGGGTGAACTTGGCCTTGCCGGCCTTGAGCTGCGCCTGCAGCTGGCCCTGCGGCATCCCGGAGGCGGTGCCTTCGGAGTCCACCAGCTTGCGCGTCGGGCGCACCATAGCGGCGGCGAAGGAAAGCCTGTCTCCGTGCTTGTAGGTCACGCGCAGCTGGGGCGCGCGCATCCAGAGGACGCCGCTGTAGCCCATCGCGAATTCATTGTTCGTGCCGGAGAATTCCAGCGGCAGCAGGTGCCAGGTCTGCCCGGCCAGGACTTCGAACTTGCCCGCCTTGAGGGTCATGAAGGCGTGGCGCAGGCGCAGGTCGGTCGCCGAGGCGTTGTCGGTAACGCCCAGGAAATCCGTCTCGATCTTTCCCGAAACGTTCTCCCCGTCGGTTATGTCGAAGCCGAGCCTGGTGCCGCGGGCGCTGATCCTGAAGTCCCGCTCGCTGGCCAGGTCGGTGACCACATACTGGTTATAATCGTCGCCGGTCACGCCGTGCGCGTCATAGATGACGTCGGTTTTTACCTGGCCGTAGAACGAGGCCTTGTATTTGGAAGTCATCGTTTCCTGGGCCTGCAGGCCGGCCGAGCCGAGCAGGAGCGCAGCCGCGATCAGTGAACAGATTAACTTTTCCATAATTCTCCTTAATACCGTGTCCGGGGGCATTTCTGTGAAAGTGAAATAGTATCACTTTATTCTTTATCGCCGCAATTGAATTGTTATTGCTTCCGCGGGAAGAGCCGGAGCGGCTTGGGTATCTCCAGGCCTTCGGTGCCCGTCCTGCCTACGCTGAGCGCCAGCTGCATCCTGGTGGAGGTGTCCGGCATGAACGGGTAGATCCAGCCCGCAATGGCGCGCAGGCACCAGACCAGGTCGTGGATGAAAGGCCGGACGCTGTCCCGGTCCTCAGCGGCCATCTCCCAGGGCTTCTGCCTGTCTATGGCCTTGTTCAGCGCCGAGACGGCCCGCCAGATCCTGGCCAGCGCCGCGTCGAAGCGCAGCGCGTCTATCAGCCCGTCTATCTCGGGCCCGTCCGCCGAAAGGGCCTCGAACAGCTTCGCGTTCTCCGGACGGCCCGGCAGGCGGTTGTCCAGGTATTTCGCGGACATGTCCAGGACCCTGAACAGCAGGTCTCCGAGGCCGTCGGCCAGCTCGGCGTTGTAGCGGCGGCGGAACCGCTCCATGGAAAAATCCGCGTCCGCGCCGAAGCGGGCCTCCCTGAAGAGGAAATAGCGCAGCGCGTCCGCGCCGTATTCCTGGGCCGCTGTCTCGGGATCTATGGCATTTCCCGCCGCGCCGGACATCTTTTCCCCGCCGGCCGTCCACCAGCCGTGAGCGAAGACCTGCCGGGGCAGCTCCAGGCCCAGCGCGGTCAGCACGGCCGGCCAGATGACGGCGTGGAAGAGGAAGGCTTCCTTGCCGGCCAGGTGCAGGTCCGCCGGCCATTTCATCTGGAAGGCGTCCGCTTTTTCTGCGTCCCCGAAACCGGGGCCGGTGGCGTAGCTCAGCAGCGCGTCGAACCAGGCGTGCAGCGTCTGGGACGGGTCCGAAGGCGTTTTTATTCCCCACGCCGATTTCTTCCCGGAAACCGGGATGTCGTTCAGACCAAACTTTACGAAAGCGATGATGTCCCGCGCGCGGCTGCGCGGGGCCAGAAAATCCGGGTTTCCCGCGTAATGTTTCAGCAGGAGTTCCCGGAATTTGGACAGCCTGAAGAAATAGGCGTCTTCGCTTACTTTTTTTACCGGCGCCCCGTGCGCCGGGCAGTTCCCGTCACGCAGTTCGCCCTCTTCGAAGACGGCCCCGCAGATCCGGCACCGGAAGCCGGAATAGCTGCCGGGGTAAATGTCGCCCGTCTTCAGCAGCTGAGCGAATACGGACTGCGCCCGCTGCTCGTGGTCCTGGTCGGTGGTCCTGGTGAAATGGTCGTAGTTCACGTTCAGGACCCGCCACAGCCTTTTGAAGTCCCCTGCCCCGGCGTCGCACCAGGCCCGGGTGTCCATCTTCAGGTCCGCGGCCGTCTTTTCTATGTCCGCGCCGTGCTCGCTGGTCCCGGTCTGGAAAAAAACCGGCACCTGCCTGGCGCGCTTGTGCCTGGCCAGCGCGTCGGCGGCCAGCGTGGTGTAGGCGTGGCCCAGGTGGGGCCTGCCGTTCAGCCGGTAGAGTGGGGTGGTTATGTAGAAATAGATCTTCTGCATAGGCGGGCTGCCCGCTAGCGGAGGGTAACGGAAAGTTTTTCGCTTTCCAGCAGCGCGGCTTCAAGGACCAGGCCGTGCGAGACGTTCTGGTTCAGGAATTTCCTGAGGACGAGGAGCTTCTTTATCAGCGCGGCGAACCGGGACCCGCCCGGGCCGCGCCCTTCGGCCAGCCATTTTTTCCTGGCCGCCAGTATCAGCAGGTCCACCATTATCTTGGCCTCTTCCCTGGCCAGGTACGGTTCTTTTTTGGGGAGGGACTCAGCCAGTTTGAAGATCCAGGCCGGCCCGAGGGGTATGGAGGCCAGGCGCTCCCTGACCCGCTTTATGTCGCCGGCGCCCTTTACTGTGCCGCCGGAAAGCTCGCTCAGGCCCGCGGCTTCGTCCAGCGGCAGGCCGGCGCGCTCGAGCAGCTCTTCAACGTGGGCCGCCGAGAGCTCCCTGAAATCCAGCGCGAAGCTCCTGGAAATTATAGTGGCCAGCAGCGGGCTTTTCTTCGCCGCCACCAGGATGAACAGCGTGTTCGGCGGCGGCTCCTCCAGCACCTTGAGCATCGCGTTCTGCGCGTTCAGGTTCAGGGTGTGCGCGTCGTTCACTATAAAGATCTTCCAGGGGGAGAGCAGGTTCTTCTGGTAGACGTAGCGGGTGAACTCCCGGACCGTGTCTATCTTGAGGGATTTCTGCTTGCGCGCGTCCTCTTCCAGCAGGAAGCCCTGGAATTCGGCGTCTATCACGCGTACGTCAGGGTGCGCGCCGGAGTCCGTCTGCAGGCAGGAAAGGCAGCGGCCGCAGGAGTCGTCTGAGGGGGGGGCGGCCGGGACGGCGGGCCGCGGGGCCGGGGCCGGCGCGCCGAAAAGGCTTTCTTCCGGCGGGGCGGCGGTTTCTTCGACCGGCTTATGGGTGCAGTTCAGTGCTTTCGCGAATTCTTTGGCGACCAGGAATTTCCCCGTCCCTTCCGGTCCGGCGAAGAGCAGGGCCGGCGGCACGCGGCCGCTGGCTATCAGGGCCTTTAACCTTGCTATGTTGCGGGAATGGCCGAGTATGCTGGAGAAGGACATGCTATTTTATTTTCAGCTTCTTCGCCATCGCGGCCTTTATGATGCCGTGGATGGCCTCTATCGGTTCGACGGCGTTTATCCGCGCAATGCCGGGACCGCGGGCGGCGAGCGCTTTGTAGGCCCTGTTCACCCTCTTCCTGAAATTAGAGGACGCCCTTTCCATCCTGTCCGGGCCGGCGTTCTTGAGCGCCTGCTTCTCCCGCTCGTTGAAGATCCTGTCGGGGATGTCGAAAACGAAGGTGAGGTCGGGGCGCAGGCCGCCGGTGGCTATATGGTTCAGCGTTTCCACGGTCTTTATATCCAGCCCCCGGCCGTAGCCCTGGTAAGCGGTGGTGGACATCGCGAAGCGGTCGGAGATGACCATTCTGCCGGCTTTCAGGGCGGGGACTATGACGTCGGCGGTGTGCTGGGACCGCGCGGCCTCGTAGAGAAGAATCTCGGTCAGGGAATTTATGCTGTTGGCGGGGTCGAGGAGTATCTTCCTGATGGCCTCGGAGATGCGCGCGCCGCCGGGCTCGCGGGTCAGCAGGGTCTTGAAACGGTTCTTCCTGAGCCAGGCGTCCAGCAGTTTCACCTGCGTGGATTTGCCCGAGCGGTCAGGGCCTTCGAACACGATAAAGAGGCCTTTCTTCATAGCTATATGATAGCAAAGCTCAAAAGGTGCCTGCTACCTTTTCAGCGCTGAGGAGCATATTCCTATTTGTCTGAATGAGCGTCGAGCTGTCTGCAGGCCCCCGGCCGGTATCGAAGGGCCATTGTACCCATCATTTATAAGGCCTTACGCCTCTATGACCGGGCTGCGATAAATTGCAGAATAATACCTGTCGGATAATACATCACGGACCGGAGATCAAATGAAATTCCTGACCCTTCCCCTCATCGCGCTGCTTTCCGCCCCCGCTTTTGCCGGACAGGCCCTGGAAGACCTCGCCCGTTCCGCCGGGACCCGGGCGGAGAACGTACCCGCCGCGGCGCCGGCCGCGGTAAAGGCTGAACCGGCCCCCGCCCTTCTGATTTGGAACCAGAGAGTTCCGCCGGAAAGTTACAAATTCAGCTGGGGTGAAAAAACATATTCCCTTGATGTCCTTTTCGGCCGCGGTTCCTACGATCCTTACGTCAAGGCCTATAAGGCGAAGCTGCAGGTGATGGTCTATAACTGGGAAGGGAGCCCCGGGCTTTGCGGCCCGCTCAACGCCCAGGAGGGCTATGACTTCCTGGTTTTCGACGGTCCCCGCGACCACGTGAACGTCTTCCTGAACGAGGGCAACCTGGTGGTAATGGGCGTGGACGATAAAAGCAATTATGAGCAGCTTGCCGCCGTACCGGTGCGGAGCCTGCTGGAGACCTGGCAGCGCTGGGCTAAGGAGAATGAACCCGTAAAAGTGGGCGGCAGGACGTTCTACATGTCCCAGCAGGCCTCCTATCAAAAGATCGGCGAGGATTATCTCTGGACTTACGGCTATGTCCTGTCCGAGAACCTGCCGGCCCAGATCGCGACCGGCCTGCCCCAGGATTATGTGGAGCTTTTCCGGCAGAACACGGCCGGGTTCCTGGACTTCAGGCCTAAGGCTTATTCCATGGCGCTTGGCCTGGTCTTCGAGTACAAGTACACCGGCGAAGTTCCGGCCTGGAACGTAAGGCAGATGCGTGATTCCGATATGCAGGCGGCGATGAACGATGCCCTTGGCAACCGCTCCGGCGCCGCGGCCGCCGGCCCGGCCGCGCTCAGGGACCTGGAATGAAAAGACTAGCCGCGTCCCTCGTACTTCTTTCAGCGGCCTCCGGGGCCGAAGCCGGCGCCCCGGCGTTCAGCGGGGAGCAGCTGGACGCCCTTTTTTCCGGCAAAGCCGCGCTGACCGCCGGCCCCCTGGCGGGGATGCCGGAGGTCTCCAGGCTCCAGGCGAAGCCGCCGAACTTCTGGACCGACCCGGAAGGTTTCGCGGCCTGGGAAGCGGCCGCCGTGGATTGGTACGGCGTAAAGCCGAACAAGGCGCAGGCCCTGGCCATAGATAACGCGCTGGCCCGGCTCAGTTCCACTGATTACGGGAACGCGCTCTGCCAGGCCGTGGCCCGGAGCCGCAGATGCGATCTGGCGAAATTCAAAGAGATGGGCGTAGAGATAAGGCTGGCGGACCTTCCGCCCAACTCCCTCGGCGATACCCCGTGCGAAGTCGTGGGCACTAAAAAGGTGATAACCCTGGATATAGGCCTGCTGGACGAGAAGCGCTTCAAGAACGGGGACATCTCGGCGGTGCTGGCCCACGAGATGAGCCACGTGGAGGATGTGGTCAAATTCGCGTCGCCTATTAAAGAGGCCCGCCTGGCCACCGAAGAGAAGGCCTATATGTCCGGCCTGATCGTCTACACCCAGCTTTATAATTCTGACAGGGGCAATATAACCACCGATAAGTCAATGAACACTTTCATGCAGGCCTGGCGGTACAGGTTCGACGGCGGCCCCCTCCCGGACGGCTTCATGTACAAGGGGGAAATGCTGACCGGGAAAGAGTTCATGGAAACCTATATGAAGGATACGGCTACGCCGCGCGCTTTCGCCCAGGCGCTGGCCCGGTTCCATTACCCGAACATGGTGCTTATCACCCCCGATCCCGCCAGCTTTCCCATCACGCTGGAGATAACGAAGACGCTCCATCACCGGATGATAAAATACGATGAATGGCGCGAAGAGCACGGGATGGACCAGGACAGTTATTATGCCGTTCCTCCTCCGCCCCCGCCGCCCCAGCCCGTGCAGCCCGCGCATCCGGTGCAGCCGCCGGCCCAGCCGGTACACCCTGTGCAGCCCGTGCATCCTGTCAATCCGCCTCCTCCTCCCCCGGACGACGATTACGGCGGGGATTATCCGTCCACATCCGGAGGCGGCGGCCCCGCGCTTTCCAGCTGGGCGCAGCAGCAGGCCAATCAGTGGATCAACGGCAATAACAGCAGCGGCTGGTGAGATACGCGCGGCGGCGGAGGGTGTCCGCATAAGGGGGGAGAGGGACGCTGATGAATATTCCTGTTCGCGCGGACGATCATTAATTCATCCGC
>CAZJUL010000059.1:4630-5887 GCA_964549095.1 uncultured Elusimicrobiaceae bacterium | reverse complement strand
GGCCGGGGACCCGGGATTGCCCTGGAACGGCACGCCGTGCCTCAATTTGAGGGGGTCGGATGTCTTTTCATAAACGCTTATATGGTTCGCCATCCACATAAGCGGCGGTTTGGGCTTTTTCAGCGCTTCCATAAGTCTGCCGGTCTCTCTCCTGTTATAAACGAAACCTTTGCCGGCCAGCTTGCGCGCCCAGTAACGCTTGGGGCGCTCGTTAACGTGGTGGTGGCCGTCCTGGCCGGGCGGGGCGGCCGACATCGCCAGCCGGCCGCTGAATTTAACGATATTGTCCAGGAACACGCCGGAAAGTTCTTCGGGTATATGTTCGGCCACTTCCAGGCACAGGGCCAGGTCGAACATTCCCCAGATATTTTCAACGGGCGCGGTAAGGTCGCGCACTACTATGGGGAGGGAAAACGCGTGTTCCCGGGGCGGCTGTACGCCGTCAACCGCCAGGACAGGGACGCCTTTGGCTTTGAAGATATGGGCGTATACGCCGCAGCCGCAGCCGAGGTCCGCCAGGCTTTTTGGTTTGAAGAGGTTAAAGAGCGCGCCGGCTATTATTTCGGCGGAGCGGACGTAATCGGCGTTCCCGCGGCCCCACTGGCGGAAAAAAGCGGTGTCGTATATGAGGTGAAGGTCCTGCATGTAGTTCCAGCCGCCGGATGCGCCGGGCGGGGACGCGGATGATAGTCATCAGCGTCCCCCTTCTTTTCAATGATCGGAGATGATTATCTTCGCGTCAGGATTCGCTTTCGGTTCGTTGCCTGTTATTATCTTGGCGTCCGGCCTGGACTCCGTCTGCCCCGGCGTCCAAAGTTTCCCGTCTTTAGGCAGGGCGGCTGGCGGGTTCTGCCGCAGGTCGGTTATCACCTTGGCGTCCGGCCTGGGCTCCGGCTGGCCCGGCACGATCACCTTGCCGGGTTTCGGCTGGTCCGGCAGTATAAGGCCGGGCCTGGGGACGGGCACCGGATTGCCGGAAACCTGCGAGACTTTATCCGCCACCCACTTGTCCATGGTCTTGACGAAGCCCGGCGCGGGTATGCCTATATTTAGCTTGGGGTCCAGCCCCCCGGTTATATCCTTCGTCATCGTCCTGGTCAGCGCGCCGGGCTCGTTCTTCCCCAGCATGAATTTCTTGAAGTCGCTCTGCTCGTGGACATAAGGCCTGCCGTCCGGGCCGAGCACCTTGGGATTATAAGTCAGCGCGTCCTTGGCGTTCTTTATCCTGCCGGACAGGTTTTTTATGTCCAGCGCCTT
>CAZJUL010000059.1:3657-4620 GCA_964549095.1 uncultured Elusimicrobiaceae bacterium | reverse complement strand
CGTCCTTGGCGTTCTTTATGTTGTCCGCCGCCTTGTACACGCCGCTGACGGTCTTGGGAGCGTTCAGCGCCTTTTCGGTGAAGCCGGTGATGGCGGCGTAATACCGCTCCTTGCTTTTGGGGTCGTTCTCGTAGAAAGCCCTGCCGGCCTGCACCAGTTCCACCCCCGAAGCCCCTGTCTTATATACCGCCTCGCCGGCCTTGTAAGTGCTGTAGGTCTTGCTGGCCACGGTGCCCACCGTGCCGGCCTTTTCGGCCACCTTGCTCAGGGCCGAGCCGCCCAGCGGCGCCATTATCAGGTTGGTGGCCACGCCGTTGGAGTAATTCACGCCGCCCTGCAGGACCGCGCCCAGCGTGGGCCTGCCCATCGAGGCCATCTCCTTGCCCACGTTCTGGATGTTCCGGTCCTCCTTCACCCCCAGGTCGGCGTAGCCTTCCTCGTAGATCTTGCCGATGTAGTCCCGGCCCAGGCTCCTGGTCACGTCGTTGCCGTAGAAGTTGGCCTTGGCGCGCAGCATGAACTCGTCCTGCGCGTGCTTGTCGAACCAGCCGTAAGTGCCCGCGCCGGCCAGCGAGATGGCCGAGCCGGTCAGCTGCACGGCGCCCTTGCCCATTGTGCCTATGGCGATGCCGGTCTGTCCCAGGATGTTGGGGCTGGAATAGAGCGTGTCCGTCCCGGTGGGGATCTTGGCGATGAGGGTTTTGTTGTCCGAACTCATGCGGTAGATGTAATTGTCCGAGACCGCGCCGTAGCCCGTGAACCAGTTGCCGGTGGTCCGGCTTTCGGCGGAGTACCTGTCGGTCACGTTCTCGCCGGAATACCTGAACAGCTTCAGGTACTGCCGCTGGTTTATGTCCTCGGTCTTGCCGACGGACCGCACGCTGATGTCCAGGCCCACGTCGCTGGGCAGGCCGGCGCTTTCCGCCTTGGAGAGCTTGTTCCACTGCCCCAGCACCTGCTTGT
>CAZJUL010000059.1:0-3647 GCA_964549095.1 uncultured Elusimicrobiaceae bacterium | reverse complement strand
ACAGGATGTCCGCCTGGTAAACGGTGCCGCCCTTGTCGTCCCTGCCGGTCTGGATGCTCATCTGGTCGCCCGGCCTCGCCTGCCTGCTGACCTGGGTTATGAACTGCGTCAGCGGCCCGGCGCGCGGCGCGCTGCCGCCGGCCATTATCAGGGCGGAGGCCTTCGCGGCCCCGGCCCGCTTGTTCTCCGGCAGGCCCTGGATGGAAGCCAGGTCCACTTCGAACCCGGCGCTCCTGCCGTTGACCTTGGTTTCGAAAACATAGTCGCCGGTGCGCGCCTTGACCGTTCCGGGCGCCGGCTCCCACTTGTCTATGACCGGGCGGCCGTCCACTATCCTGCCGCTTTGCTTCGGGTAGCCGTCCTTTCCCGCAAGCGTCTCGAAGGAGAAGGTCTGGCCGCCTTTCGGGTCCGTATAGACGGTCCGCTTGACGCCTTCCTTAGGCAGGATCTCCGCCTCTGTCCTGGAGCCGTCGGGCCTGAGCAGTACCGAGGCCGCCGCCTTCCCGTCCGGCCCGTAAATTTCCGACGCCACGGAGCCGTCCGGCTTGCGCTCTTCGGTCCTGAGCAGCTTGCCGCCGGGGCCCCGCTCCACCTCGTTGAGCGTCCCGTCCTTGGCCAGCCTGACCTCCACGGAGCGCAGCTCGCCCGCGGGCGTCATGATCTCGTTCACGCGCACCGTGTCGTCGAAGCTCTGGAAATGCGAAAGGCCTTTTTCGTCGGCATATGAGAAGCCGCGTGCGCCGGCCGGCCCGCCGCCGGGGACGCGCTTGATGGTCACCTGCCGGTCCGGCGGCAGCTTCAGGCCCAGTTCGTTGGCGCTGAATTTAGTGCCGTCCTGGAAGTCGGGCAGCCGGGCCTGCAGGAAGGACTGGGTTTCCGCTTCGGTCTTGCGGACCTGGAGGTACTCAGGGTTCTTCACGTAGAATTCGGCCAGCTGCCGGTCGCACCCCTCATATTCCTGCCCGCGCTTCTTGGCCCAGGCCTCGCGCTCTGCGTCGGTCTTGAGCAGGGCGAACTCCGCGTCCAGCGCCGCTTTTTTGCCGATGAGGTCCTTTTCCGCCTTGCCCTCGGCGGACTTGTCCATCAGCCGGGAAACGTTCGCGTTCCATTCGCCCAGCTTCCCGGCCCTGAGCTCCGTGCTGCCGGCCGCGGCGGCCGCGCCTCTCGAGCCGAGAAGGCCGTCTATGTTCACCGCGGCGGCCGCGTACCGCTGCTTTTCGGCGGGATCCTTCGCCTTCGCCGCCTGCTCCAGGAACTCCTGGCGCTTCTTGTTGAGCCAGTCGGTCTTGGCGTCCGCCGCCAGGCCGAGCTTCGCTTCCCGCAGGTGCGGGACCGCCACCGTGGGCGCGAACCTGTCGGCGGCGGTCCAGAGGCTCAGCTTGAAATCGTTCGCGGTGACGGCGGGTTTGCCGGCGCCGGGCTTCGCGTCCTGCGCGTCCGCCGCGGGCGCGCCGTCCTTCTGCTTCGGCGAGATCCCTATCCCGGGTACGGAAGAACTTAAGGGTTTCTGGGCGGGGTGGGAGACCGCGTTGGCGGCGGCCGGCTGGCCGCCTGTGCCGGGGGCTTTATAGGCCGGGCCGGCCTGGGCGCGCTTGTCGAAAGAGCCGCGCTCCTGCGGCGACAGCCCGTCGAAGAAGCTGGTGAGCATCTGGCCCCCGCGCTGGGGGTCTATGGCCGAAAGATGCTGTATGGCGGCGAATTCCTTTTCCTTGTCGCCCATTGCCCTGGCGCTCTCCGCGAGCTTGAGCTGTTCCTGCTTTTCCTTTTCCGCGGCTTCGGGGTCGGCGTACGCCGCGCCGGCCTGGCCGGGAGCCTTCGTCTGCTCTTCCATCTTTTTCGCCAGCCGGACCATCTGCCGGCCCGCCTGCACGTAACGGGCTTTTATCTCCGCCGTCCTCTTGTCGGCTGCCGTTTTCAGGTCTTGTAGATCCTGCAGGTCGTCCGGCCGGGGATCGCGCTTCTCCAGTTTTTCCACAGCGCCCGAGAGGGTTTCCGTGAATATGTCCAGTTCCTTTAGCCCTTCCTTTATATCGTCCAGGTCGCCGTTCAGTGCGGCATAGTCCTCTGCCGTGACCAGGGGAGTGGAGAGGAGCAGGTCGAAAGCGGTATCCGCCTGGTCAAGCCGGCCGTCCAGCTCGTCGCAGGCGGTCGTTAATTTGTCAGCTATTTTCTGGCAGTCATACCCGGACGGCTCCGCGAACGCCGGCGCGGCCGCCAGCGCTAATACGAACGCAAGCGCGTAAATGTTCATATTCCTCATAAAACAGGCCCCCCGTTGGCAGTACTGGCGGATCACACAAATAGTATACATACCGGGCCGGCGGATTTCAAGAGTTGTTATGAGACCTGAAAAAGCGGAATTAAATCGTTCAACCAGGGCGGTATGCGTATCAGGCGGCCAAAACGCTTGACAAGTATTGTATTATAACGGGTAGGGGACTTTTTATCATAGGCGTCATAAACTTTTATGATCTCAAGATGTTTCTTTTTTCTGCTCCTGTCGCTGGTTACCGCCTGCCGGCCGAACTTGTCGGCCGCGGAGAGTAAGGACGCCGGGTTCCTGGACCTGGTGGAAAAGCAGTCCTTCCGGTATTTTGTCGACTGTGCCGGGCCCGCCAGCGGCCTGGTGCTGGACAAGGCCTCCAATTCAAAACCCCCGGATTTTAAATACGCCCCGGCCTCCATCGCGGCGGTGGGTTTCGGCCTAGCCGCGCTTCCCGCCGGCGTGGAACGCGGGTGGATAGGCAAAGAGGCGGCGGCGGAACGCGTAAAGACCACGCTCAGGTTCTTCAGCGACAAAATGGAGTCGGAGCACGGCTTCTTCTATCATTTCGTGGACATGGAGACGGGCAAACGCGTCTGGAATTGCGAGCTGTCCTCCATAGACACGGCCTTGTTCCTGGCCGGCGCGCTGACCGCGGCGCAGTATTTCGAAAGCCCGGAAATAAAAGACCTGGCCCAGAAACTTTACGAGCGGGCGGACTGGAAATGGATGGCCAACGGCTCGCCGTTCCTGTCCATGGGCTGGACGCCGGAAAAGCAGTTCCTCGCTTCTTCCTGGAACGAATATAACGAGAGCATGGTGATGTACATCCTCGCCCTGGGCTCGCCGACTTTTCCCCTGACCGCGGAGAGCTGGACGGCGATCAAAAGGACCTGGGGCAGGTACGGAGACCACGTGCTGATCGTCAGCTCGCCGCTGTTCACGCACCAGTTCTCGCACGCCTTTATCGACTTCCGCGGCAAGCGGGACGCCTTCGCGGATTATTTCGAGAATTCAGTTCAGGCCACGCTCGCCAACCGGCAGTTCTGCCTGGACAACGCCGCGTCGTTCAAGACTTACGGAAAAGATTCCTGGGGCCTTACCGCGAGCATAGGCCCCGACGGGTATCACGCTTACGGGGCGCCTCCCGGCCCGGCGCTGCACGACGGGACCGTAGCGCCGTCCGCCGCGGCGGCGTCCATAGTATTCACGCCGAAACATTCCATCTCCGCCCTGAAACACTGGTATTCCAGGTACCGCGCCGGCTTATGGGGGAATTACGGGTTCACGGATTCTTTTAACCTCGACAGGAATTTCTTCGCGGCCGACGCCTTCGGCATAAACCAGGGCCCGACCGTGCTGATGATAGAGAACTACCGGAGCG
>CAZJUL010000058.1:0-12578 GCA_964549095.1 uncultured Elusimicrobiaceae bacterium | reverse complement strand
TTATGCGCCGGAGATAGCCCAGGCGATGCTCCGCCGCCAGCAGGCCGAGGCCGTTATCGCGGCGCGCGAGAAGCTGGTGGCCGGGGCGGTGGGAATGGTGGAGATGGCGCTGAAGCAGCTCTCGGAGCGCAAGATAATAACTCTTGATGACGAGCGCAAGGCGGCCATGGTCTCCAACCTGCTGGTGGTCCTGTGTGGCGAAACCCAGGCCCAGCCGGTGGTGAACGCGGGGACGCTATACCAATGACGGCAGACCCGAAGAAAGCCTTTCTCCTGCGCGTCGATCCCAGGCTTCTGGACGAACTCCAGGCCTGGGCGGCGCAGGAGCTCCGCAGCGTCAACGCCCAGATCGAATACCTCCTCAAGGAGGCGGTCAACCGGCGGCGCTCAGGCGGGCCGCCGCCCGGCAAGGCCGATAAACCCGCGGGACGCTGATATAAACGAATATTTGCCGGCGACCGCAGCCGTCCGCCTTAGGCGGACGGTTTTGTTTTTGGCTGGAGCGGGTTCAGGGTGGTTTAGCGGGCGGCTCAAGTTGTATGATATCCGTATATTGGACGCGGAAATCGGACCGCCGCGGGTTCCGTGAAGCGTAATATATGAAGCTCTGGATCTTACTTCTTTCCGTTCTTTATCTCTTGAGCCCCATCGACCTGGTGCCGGAGCGGGTATTCGGGCTTTTGGGTTTTATTGAAGATGCGTTCGTCATAGGGGCTTTGTACTGGTATTTCATTTACCGCCCCGCCCGGCTGAAGGCTCGCCAACAGATAGCGGATGACAGTGAAGAGCCGGAGCGACTGGGGGAAGAGCCCGTGGAACCCCCGCAAAGTCCCGCGGAAAAGGATCCCTACGAGGTGTTGGGCCTGGCCAAAGGCGCCTCGGAGGACGAGATAAAACACGCCTACCGCGAACTGGCCAACAAATACCACCCGGACAAGGTCAGCCACCTGGGCGACGAATTTAAAACCATCGCTGATAAAAAATTCAAGGATATTCAGCGGGCGTACGAGGAATTGACGCGGAAATAAGAAGGACCCTGGCTCTATGGGAAACGACTTTAACATCGTGGTTTTTGATCCGCTCACGGCGGCCGAAGACCTGTGGACGGCGCATTACGACCACCTGGACGAGATAAGCCGGGAGCTGGATCCCGAAGAGCCGCTGCTGCCGCGCGAAAAGCGCCGGGCGATGCTTGTTTCCGCGCAAAGCATACCGTACGCCCACAAATATTACTACCTGCTGACGAACGCCGGCGGCGTGGCGGCCGGCTACGGATCAATTGTGACGGAAACCCCGAAGTCTCCCACCTACGAGGCCAACAAGGCCGTTGCGAACCTGAAACTGTCGGTGCTGCCCGGGCACAGGCGCAAAGGCCTGGGCTCCCGGCTTTTAAAACACCTGGTAGCCGAAATGGCCCTCAAAGAGCCGGCGCTCAAAGAGTTTATTTGCCCGGTTATGACGGAGCCGGGTGTTAAATTTATGGATAAGGCGGGCGGGAAGGTTTCTCTGGAGCACGCCGAGAACCGCCTCTGCCTGAAAGACCTGGACTGGGCGCTGGTGGAGGACTGGGCCGCCAAGGGCGCGCAGCGGAATCCCGCCGCCGTTATGGTCAATACGACGGTGATACCGGAGGCGGACATAAAGGCTTACTGCGACCTTTACAGCGAAACCATAAACCAGCAGCCGCTGGGCGGCCTGGCCGTGACGATGAAGATAACCCCGGAGCAGATACGGCTGGGCGAAGAGAAGAACCGCGAGGCCGGCGCCGAGCATACGACCGTTTACGCCAAAGAGGCCGGCGGGATCTGCGGGCTGACCGAAGCGTATTATATGAAGGAAACCGGGCACCGGGTTTTGCAGATGCTCACCGGCGTGCGCGCCGCCAGCCGGGGCAGGGGCCTGGGCAAGCTGCTGAAAGCGCTGATGCTGCTGCATATCCGCGCCAAGCATCCCGAAGTTAAATATATCGTTACGGGCAACGCCGATTCCAACGCGCCGATGATAGCCATCAACAACCGGCTCGGTTTCAAGCGGCACCGCTCTGTGCATCTTTACAAGCTGAAGACAGCCGATCTCCGGCCGCCGAAGACGGCGGTATAAGGCTTATTAAAAACAATGGATAAACCCGACAAGCACCCGAAGGATCCGCTGCACGGCATTACGCTGGAGAACCTGCTTACCCAGCTTGTGAAACGGCACGGCTGGCGGGAGCTGGCCAGCCGCATCCCGGTGCGCTGTTTTATGTTCAACCCTACCGTCAAGTCCAGCCTTACCTTCCTGCGCAAAACCCCCTGGGCCCGCAAACGGGTGGAGGACTGGTTCGTCCGCGAACTTAAATAAGGATATATGAAAAAACTTTCTAAACTGTGGGCCAACATCAAGAAGCTGCACCTGGGGCTGTATTTTCTTTTTTCGCTGATGGTGCTGTTCGGGAGCAGCACGGCAGGGTTCTTCGAGAAATACTCGCTTATCGACCTGCCCCTGGTGAAGTCGGAACTGGCCCTTGTCACCGCCGCCAAGGCAAAGGGGGGCTCTTACAAACCTTCGCAGGACGTCTTTATAGCGATCTTCAGGCCGGTGAACTATGAGTCGCGGGAGGCCGAACGCGTAGTGGACGGCAAGGTTCAAAAACGCCAGGACTTTAAAAGTAAAGGAGGGAACCTTGATCTCTACTTTATTTTGCTGGTCGTCTGGCTCTGGCCCCTCTACAGGTATTACTTCTCCAGAAAGCCGCAGGACATGGCCCGCGTCGAAAGCCGCATTATAAATCTGCCTATCGTTATCTTCGTGCTCGGCTGGCTGATGGCGCTGCAGCTCTACTTCGTTAAAGCCGCGTCCTATTCCGCGCATTACGGGCCCGCCCCCGTTAAGATGAAAGTGGTCTTTGGCGTGTCGAGCCTGCTTTTTGCCGCTTTCGTGAGCTATCTTAACCTGGAGCTGACGGGGCTCTATATCCGCAGGTACGTGGCCAGGCCGTTCTTCCTGGAGAACAACCCTTACGGACTTAAGAAAGGCTTCGCGGTCAGCCTGACGCTGAGATACGGGCTGATGATCTTCTCGCTGGCCATGGTCCCCCTGGTGCTAAGCCTCTATGTCCCCGCCTTCGCCAATCTCGACCTGTTCCTGAAACTGAGGGAGACCAAGAGCACCGGCTGGGATTGGCTGTATTCGTATGACAATGTGCGGACGCTGGTTACTATTCTCCTGCTGGCCTGCCTCGCGGTGATGATGCTGGTTTTCCAGGCGGTTTCGATATTCCTTTACCGGTTCAACGTGCAGGCCCCGGTCAGCGCGCTGGTGGGCCGGATGAAGGCCGTGGCGGCCGGGGATTTCAGCTGCAAGACCACGGTGCTCTACGCCGACGAGCTGGGCCAGCTGAAGGGCCATTTCAACATGATGCTGGACGGGCTGGTGGAGCGCGACAAGATAAAGGACACCTTCGGCCGGTACGTCTCCATGGAGATAGCCGAGAAGATAATGAAGAGCGGCAAGGTGAACCTGGCCGGCGAGGAGATACAGGCCACGGTGCTGTTCTCCGACATACGGGGCTTCACGCCGATGAGCGAGAAGATCCCGCCCGTGGAGCTGATCCGCTTCCTGAACGATTACTTCACTCACATCACCCGGCCGATAACGGAGAACCGCGGCGTGATAAACAAGTTCATAGGCGACGCCGTGATGGCCATCTTCTCGCCGGTGTTCGGGGTGGTGGACCACCAGGAGGCGGCGCTGCGGGCCGCGCTGGGGATGCGGGAAGCGCTGAAGGATTTTAACGCGCAGGGCCGCCATCCCGAGGTGTTCTTCGGGGTGGGCCTGCACAGCGGCGGGCTGGTTGCCGGGAACGTGGGGACCGCGGAGCGGCTGGAATACACCGTGCTCGGGGACACTGTGAACGTGGCCTCGCGCATAGAGAGCCAGACCAAGACGGCCGCCACGCAGATACTGGTGAGCGAGGCCGTGGTCTGGGGCGTGGAAAAGACCAAATTCCCGGGCGTGGTTTTCGAAGAATGCGCGCCGGTGCTGATGAAGGGCAAGTCCAAGCCGATGGTGCTTTACAAGGTGGAGCTGTCGGGTAAAGTGTAAAAAGGCGGCAGGGACCTTTTTAAGGAGCGGCTATGCGCAAACTGATCGTTTTGTGGCTTTGCCTGTGCGGCGGCCTGGTTTACGCCGCTGACGGCCTGCGCGAGGTTACGGATTCGCAGGGGAACAAGAACAAGGTGGACGATAAAGGCATCGTTTATACCGACGCCTCGCCGGCCCCGTTCCGGGACAGGCCGCACGCCAGCGTTGAGAACGTAAACTACTATTACAACAAGTTCGGCACGCTGATAAACGGCGGCGAGCAGAGCGACGCCATTTTCATGGGTACCGAGATACTGGACCTCCCCGAAGACTCGAAGAACATCCCCGCACTGAAATACGCCGTGAGCCTTACCATGAAGCGGGCGATGGACATTGAAACCCTCAACAGGCAGGTGCCTTTCGTGCGCCACGAGCGGGACGGCAAGGTGGTTTACCGCAACCGCCAGATGCAGTTCGAGGTGGGCTATCCCGCGCGCTTCCCCGCGGACGACCAGTTCGCGGGAAATCCGGGCAAGATGGAGTTCGCTTATTTGGCAATGGCACTGGACAAGCCGGGCGACGACGGGATGGCCCCGGCCATAGCCATTACGGCCCAGCTTATGAAAACCACGCTGGAGGACACGGTCCGCACCGTGCAGGGGAATATCCAGAAAAAACGCGGGGTGGAACTGAAGCTTATGAAGTCCGCCCTGCGCGCGGGGGGGAAACAATACAAGGGCTCCCGGACCGTGAACGGCAAGTCTGTATCCGAAGAAGCGCTTTTCCTGACGCATCCCAAGGGCCGCTTCGTCTATACTGTAAGTTTTATGTGCGGCGACGCGCGCTATAATGAATATTACCCGCACTTCGAGGCGGTGGTTAAAAGCCTGCGCATAGGCCCGATAGCGCCCCTGAAATACCGCCTCGAGCCCCCGCCCGGCCTGCTCAAGGAAGCCGCCGAAAAACCGAAGAAAAAGTAGCCTGTCCCCTTTTTTGTATCATATTCTTATAAGTGACCAAATTTTCTCCATCGAGGTGGGCTTATGTGCGGAGTCGTGGGCTTGCGCTGTGAAAAGGACCGGAAAGACCTGGGGGCGGTGGCCTCAAAACTGCTGAGGATGCTGGAATACCGCGGCTACGACTCCACCGGCGCGCTGATACACGATTCCGCCGGCAATATAACCCTTAAAAAGGACGTGGGCTCGCCCACCGTCGTCACAAAAAAGCTGGGCATAGACAAGCTCGCCGGCAAGCTCTTCTGCGGCCAGGTGCGCTGGGCCACCTTCGGCAATGTTTCCAAAGAGAACGCCCAGCCCCACGAGGTCCGCTGCCACACCCACCTTTACGGCGCCCATAACGGCAACATCACCAACTGCGACCAGCTCAAGGAATGGCTTACCGCCAACGGACATGCGGTCAAAAGCGACAATGACGGCGAAATGCTGGTCCACACCATAGAGCACTTCTTCGCCATAGAGCTCAAAAAACTGAAAGACCCGCTGGACAGGGAAAAGCGCTACGCCGCGCTGAAGGCCGCCATACTGGAAGCCGCCAAAAAGACCATCGGCTCCTTCGCTGCCGTAGTGGCGGACCCCGTAACCGAACTGATGGCCTGCATAAAGGCCGGCAGCAGCCTGTATATGGGCGAAGGGTCCGAGCCGGGCAAGGGCGGCTTTATCATCGCCTCCTCCGACCTGGCCAGCGTGCTGACGATGACCAAGATACTCTACCCCATAAAAGAGGGGGAGTTCGCACTTTACAACGACAGGAAAGCCGATTTTTACGACCTCAAAACCGGCGCGGCGGTATGGAAAGAAAAGATACGCAGCCACCTGAAAGTGGAAGAGACCGAACTTAAGAAGCCCTTCCGCTTTTTTATGGAGCAGGAGATCTTCAGCGAAACGGGTACTTCCGGGAAAGTCATAGAGTATTTTGCCAATAAATCTCCGGCTATCGGGCTGGCGCGTGAAGCCGCGGCCAAGCGGCCCGTCCTGGTCAAGGGGCTGAAATGCACGGCGGCCGCGCTGGCTTCCATAACCGAACCCGCGAAGTTCCTGGCGGAGGCCTCGCGCTTCATGAGATCGAAGGGTATGGCCGAGGCGGGGGTTTTCATCAAAACCCGCAAACCGGTCGCGGACAAGCTGCCGCCCGGCTCGTCGCTGTCTGACCTGCTGGACGAGCTGCCGGCCGAAAGCGCCGAAGATAAAGCGGCCGTTAAATTCCTGGACTCCCTCTTCATGCTGGACGAGATAGAGGACGTGAACGCGCACGTCGGCGAATTCGCGCGCGCCCTGGCCGCGTGCCGCGCCAGCGGCGCCTCGGCCTATTTCGTGGCCTGCGGCACTTCTTATAACGCCGCTAAATGCGCCTCGGTTTTCTTCAATAATATCGCCGGCGCCCACATAGCGGCGTACCTGCCCGGCGATTTCAGGTCGCAGTGCCTGCGCTCTTTGCGCGACGGCGACGTCATAATCGGCATAAGCCAGAGCGGCGAGACCAAGGACCTTATAGACGTCTTCAACCAGGCGAAAGCCACCGGCAGGCAGGTGGCCAGGATAAACATCGTCAACAACGTCAATTCCACGCTGGCCCTTGAAAAATCCGACATCTGTATACCGCTGCACTGCGGGCCGGAGATAGCCGTGCCCGCTACGAAGAGCTTCATAAACCAGCTGCTGGTCCTTTATATCCTCGCCGTGCGCCTGGCCGAGCGGCTGGCCGCGAACAAGGCCGCCGCCGTTCCCGAGGCGGAGCTGGCGAAATACAGGGACAACATGTACAGGATACCCGGCCTGATAGAGGCCGCGCTGAAGAACGCCGGCAAGGAAGCCGGACACCTGAGCCAGAGCCTTTACCTGGAGCCCAGCATGCATATCCTGGCTACGGGGATGCAGGGCATAGCGCGCGAAGGCGCGCTGAAGGTGCGCGAAGTGGTTCTGAACCACACCGAGGGCTTCGAGGCCCCCGAGTTCAAGCACGGCCCCAACACCATACTGGGCGTGAACACGATCTTCGGGATGGAAGGGGTGGGCGGGCTGGTGAACGAATTTTCCGACAGCATCAAGTTCGCCATAGCGGAGCAAACCGGCAAGCATTTCCCCGCCGAGAGCCTCTACAACATCTTCCACGCCGTCTCGAATTACGCGTTCTTCGACATCCCGCCGAAAGACCTTTCAAAGGACGAGCTGGAGATCTTCAGGGGCGTGTTCAAGAAGCACAACTTCTTTGAAAGCATGTACACCAATTACCCGCTGATCTTCGTCACCGGGCCCAACGCCAGGGACGTGAACCTGACCATTTCTCAGATAAACACGCACAAGATACGCGGCGCCAACATCTATGTGATAGCGGAAGAGAACAAGCTGCTGCGCGACGCGGCCTCGAAAAGCGTGCCCTCGATGTATTCAAAGACCTACAAGTGGGGCTATCTCGCCCTGCCGAAGACCGGCGACGACCTGCTGGCCTTTTTCACCAGCTCGGTGGTGCTGCAGCTCCTGGCGCTGGATATGAGCGTGAGGAAGATGGAGTTCCTGGACCGGCTGGAGATAAAGGACCACGGGGTGCACCCGGACTCGCCCAAGAACGTCAGCAAATCCATCACGGTGGACTGAGCGGCGGGGATAAAAAAATATCGTGTGTGGGATGGAACCGCGTATCAGTGCGGCCAGAACACCCGCGCCAGCAGGCAGACCTGGGCCGCGCCGACCAGCAGGCAGGCTATGCGGAACAGGCGGCCTTTGCGCACGGCCGCGCGCGCGCTGACCAGTATCTGCGCGACGATGTCCTCGTAATACTGCGTGGCGGTTATGCCGCCGCCGAAATACCTGTCCAGCAGCAGTATCATTTCACTGTGGGTGTATTTCGACAGGTTTTCCGCCAGGATAAGGCTGTCGTCGGACCGGTGCGGGCCGATGGACGGGACGGGATTGTCGGTGAGCGGAGAGAAAGCGTAGATCCCCAGGGGCAGGGAGGCGGCCAGCGCCGCCATGGCGGCCGTGGAAAGTGGACCGGTAGAAGCCGCCGAATGCAGCCAGGCCAGCTGGGCGGCGGAGAAAACGGCGAGCGCGCCGGTCTTCTTCTCGGTCCAGGCCACCGCCTCCTGTATGCTTTCCCTCAGGATGAGCAGGCGCCGCTCCGGGTCGGGGGTCAGGTGGGTGGAGACGCTCATGCTGGGTCCTTGGTAGTACTGCCGGCCAGCTGGCCGCAGGCGCCCTTGATGTCGGCGCCCAGGCTCTTCCTGAGCGTGGACTCTATGTTGAACATCACCAGGAGCTCGGCGAATTTCTGCGCGCGCTGGGGGGCCGGGGCCCTGTACGCGCGGTGGGCGTCGTTGTAGGCGATCAGGTTCACGTGGAAGTATTTCACGTTCTCCACGCCCTTTATCCACTCCGAAAGTTTTTTGGCCGCGGTCTGGGAATCGTTCACACCGGCCAGCAGCACGTATTCAATGAATACCTTGCGCTTGGTGGAGAAGATGTAATCCCTGAGCGCCTTGATGAGCTGGTCCAGCGGGTACTTCTCGTTCAGCGGCACCAGCTCGGTGCGCAGCTCGTCGTCCACGGCGTGCAGCGACAGCGCCAGGTTGACCTGGGGAAAATCCTGGGCGAAGCGCCTTATGCCGGGCACGTGCCCCGCCGTTGAGACCGAGATGTGCCGGGCGCCCAGGCCGATCAGGTCGGGGTCCGTCATGGTCCGCAGGCTTTCCGCCACGGAGTCGTAATTCAGGAAAGGTTCGCCCATGCCCATATAGACGGCGCCGGAGATCTTCTCTTCGGGGCGGTTCTTCTTCAGATACTGGGCCCAGAACAGGTACTGGGACGTTATTTCTTCAGGGGAAAGGTTGCGCTTCAGGCCCCTGCGCCCGGTGGCGCAGAAAGGGCACTGCACCGGGCAGCCGGCCTGCGTGGAAACGCAGACGCTCCACTTGCCCGGGAACAGGTTCAGCAGCACCGATTCTATCTTGAGCCCGTCCTTCAGCCGGAAAGCGGCCTTGGCTGCGTGACCGTCCCCGGATTCCAGCACGGTTTCCGGCTCCAGGGCCAGAATCCTGAAATTGGCCGTAAGGCCGGCGCGGAGCGGCGCGGGCAGGGCGGTTATCTCTTCGAAAGAGGCAACGCCTTTTTTATAGACGGCGTCGGTTATCTGCCTGAGGCGGAATTTGGGATAGCCGTTCTTTTCAAGCCACTCGGAGGTTTTTTTTAGGTCCATAGCGATAATAAGTATACAATTTTAGCCGCCGCCCTGATCCCGGCCAATAAAAAACGGCGGGCACTGGAAGCTTCCCGCTCCGGCCCGCCGTTTCCCGCTCAGTTGGATTCCGGGGATTTTACCGCGATCTGCGGCGCGATGAGCGGCTGCAGCACGTGGACGTCTATTTCCTTGTTGATGGATTCCAGGACGGCGTCGTAATTGTAAATATAGGACGCGTGCCATTTGCCGAAATTGATAACCTTGACGTAGTCCTGCCGCGCCAGTTTCCTGAGGGCGGAATTGTGCAGGAAGAGGTCTATGAGCGTGGGCTCCACTTTTTCCACTTTCTCGTCCACCTGTACGTTCTCGTCGGCGGCTTTTATGCGGTTCGAGAAGGGGTCGCGGAAGGCCCAAAGGTTCTTCCAGGTGCCGAGGTTGACCGGCTTGGAGACCACCTTTTCCAGGTGCTCCGCGGAGATCTGCACTTTCATGAAGAGCTTTACCACCACGTTGCCCGGCATCAGCGGGGAGCCTATGGTGATCAGTTTGTCCACCTTCACATCGGGCCGCGACTTCGCGAGTCTGTGCAGGGTCTCGTGCATCAGGACCGTGCCCCAGCTGTGCGCCACTATATAGATGGGCCGGCCTTTATGTGTGTCGTAGACGCCGGCCAGCTTCTCCACGAAGCCCGGCACCACTTTATTAGACTCGTCGGGGTCCCTGGACCACTGGAACGGTATTATCGTGGCCTTGCTGGCGATGATCTCGGGCAGTACGGACAGCTCGGCCTCTATGCCGTTGTCCGGCATTTTTTCCATCAGCTCTTCCGGGCGGAAATCGCCGCCCTGGTACAGGAAATCGAACTGCTTATTGTACTCGTCGAACGCCGCTTTCAGCGCCGCGTCGTCGAAGTCTTTTTTCGGGAAGAAGAAATGGAGCAGGCTCTGGAAATGGTGCGGTTCCAGCGGGCCCCAGCCCAGTTCGTTGAAGCGTATGCCGGGCACGGTGATAATGACCGGTGCGCGGTCGCCTGCCGCGAGGGCGTCCACGGCGGCTGCCGGCATTTTAACATCGGGGGCCAGGGCGGGAACATCGGCGGCTGAGATGTTCTTCAGCTCCGGCGCGCGGGCTTCCTCCGCGGCGGCGAAGCGGCCGAGCGATAAAGTGAGCGCAAGCAAAACGATGAATTTAGCTGTTTTCATGGTTCTGGTCATCTCTCCGTTAAAGCTGAAAACTCCCGCTATTCTGTGCGACAGTACGATATGACCGCTGTCAACATCCGCAATTACCCTATATTTTAAATAGTTGATTGACTATTGTCAACACATTTATGAAAGAATTTTGAACCCTGTCCTTATAAAGGCCCCGTTCCGGGCCCTGATCTTCTGTGAAAGGGGGGCTACCTGCCTTCTTCGAGCTGCGGAACTATGATGGGTTTCAAGACGCGCACGTGGACGTTCTTGTTGAGGGATTTAAGCGAGGCTTCGAAATCGTAGACGTAGGAGGCGTGCCAGGCCTTGAAATTGATAAGCGCGAAGAAATCGTTCTTCGCTGCGTCGCGCAGTTCCTTGTTGTGCAGGATCAGGTCCTTGAGCGTCGGCTCGAACTGCGGGACTTTCTTGTCCACCTGGGTATTGCTGTCGGCGGCCTTGATCTCGTTGGAGAACGGGTCGCGGCTGGCCCAGATGTTCTTCCAGTAGCCGAGGATGGCCGGCTTGGTGACCTTCGTCTGGAGGTGCTCCGCCGTGGTTTGCGCGGTCATGAAGATCTTGATGAAGGGGTTGCCCGGCACCAGGGGGGAGCCGACGGTCACGAATTTGTCTATCTTCACGTCGGGCCGGACCTTCCCGAGCCGGTGCATCGTCTCGTGCATCAGGACAGATCCCCAGCTGTGCGCCAGGATGTAGATGGGCCGACCCGTGCCCTTGTAGGTGTCGTACACCGCGGCCAGTTTTTCCACGAAGACCGGCACGACCTTGTTGCTCTCGTCAGGGTCCCGCGACCACTGGAACGGCACGAAGGTGACCCTGCCTTCCGAGAATTCCGGCAGCTTGCCCAGCTCTTCCTCCAGGCACTCGTCAGGCATGGGCCCGCTGTTCCTTGTGTCCGGGCGGAACTCGCCGCCTTCGTTCAGTATGTCGAACTGCTTGTTGTATTCCGCGACGCCTTTGGCCACGGACGCCTCGTTCAGGCTTTCCTTGTTGAATATGGAATGAAAAAAAGCGGTCAGACTGTGCGTTTCCAGCGGGCCCCAGCCCAGCTGGTCGAAGCGTATGCCGTGCACGGTGATTATGACCGGCGCCAGGCTCTCCCTGGGCGCCAGGTCCTCTATGGCTGCGGCGGGCAGCCTGATATCGGGGGCCAGGGCGGAAATATCGGCGGCGTTAAGGGGCGACAATTCGGGCGCGCGGACTTCACCCGCGGCCGCGAACCGGCCGAAGGATAAGGCGAGTAGAAACTGGACTATGACTGCTGCGGTTTTCATCTTGATATTATATCTTCGCGAAATTTATACCTTTCGCTTTTTAGTACAATAATGAAATAACGGGCGCTGCTGTCTGGAATATCGTTATATTCTAGCGCCTTGATTGATTTTTGTCAATAGGTTTATGAAAAAATCGGGCTTTCAATCGTTAAAGGTCTTCCTGGGCTGCAATTTCCTGCTTTCGCTCACTATAGGGCTGGGCTATTTCCTGTTCGTGGGGAGTCACCCCGGCGAGCTGGCTTTTTCGGCGCTTGCGCACCTTTCCAATACGGCAATGATATACGCGGTCCTGTTACTGCCCGCGCTGGTTCTGTACTTCGCCGGGGCCGGGCGGACCGTGTTCGCGGGGTTTTTCGCCTTCCTGCAGCTGGTGCTGGTGGTGGATGTCGCCGTTTACAAGATTTTCAGGTTCCACATAAATTCCATGGTGGTCAACCTGATACTGACGCCGGGGGGCCTGCAGTCGCTGGACCAGGGGACCGGGATGAAGATCCTGTTCTTCGCCATCGCCGCCGGGCTGCTGGCGCTGGAAGTCTGGTTCTACGGCCTGGCGACCCGCTCCGGGGGCGGCTTCGCGGCTTTCATAAAGAGAAGAACAGCCTTGATCGTCGGGCTGCTGCTGCTGTGCTTCGCGGCCGACAAGGCGCTGTTCGCGTGGGGCACGCTGTACGACGCCGTCCGCATAACCGGCAATTCCAAGCTATTCCCGCTTTACCAGCCGCTGAAGATAAGGAGTTTCGCCAATAAGTACCTGGGCGTGAAGCTGGACAGCGAGGTAAGCGTTCTTATCAGCAAAGAGGATTCCAAGCTGGCGTACCCCCTGGTGGAGCTGGACGTGCGC
>CAZJUL010000057.1:12242-12653 GCA_964549095.1 uncultured Elusimicrobiaceae bacterium | reverse complement strand
AAACCAGTGGGAGGGAGGCTTTTTTTTCTTGAAAAAAGACCTCTAATGAGCGACATGATGCTGTCGCGGTGGTCGTTTATACTATTTCCGGGATCTTGAACGGACTGGAGGCTTAACATGAAGATGAAAGGAAAAAATTCCCTGCTCCACAAGCGGCTCTCGCTTTTCGGCGGGCGGCTGCTGCTGGAACTGCGCGTCTATTCGGTAGGGGCCGGCGAAGACCGCGGGCTCTGCGCGGCGTTCAACTTTAATTTCTGAACTACCTGTAAGGAGGCCTTATGACGCTCTGGAAACTGGCGGGGTGGATGTGCGGCGGGTTCAAGGCGGAGCGGGCGGACGGGGAGCTGGTCTACATCTATAAAAAGTTCGACTGGTCCCCGAACCAGTACATGCGCGCCTACAGCGGCTACG
>CAZJUL010000057.1:0-12232 GCA_964549095.1 uncultured Elusimicrobiaceae bacterium | reverse complement strand
CGAATTCCGCTGGCGCGGCAGGTCGGCCGGCAAGCTGACCACGGACGGCAGCTGGCTGAAGCGCGCCCGGCTGACCTACACGCTGGACGATCCGGCCGTCATCAACGAGCAGGACCTGCTGGAAATAACGGGACTGCTGTCCGCCGCGCTGAATTAAGGCTCCATATTGTTCGGCCGGCCTTTTTTTTGTAGTATTCAAAGTGGATGTTAAGGCATTTATTTATATTGGTACTGACCGGGGTGTTTTCCATTGGCGCAAGCGCGCAGGAACAGCTTCCCGGCTCCGTATTTACCGCGGAAGGCCTGACGCTCCGCGGCGGCCCTGATATTGCGGTAGCAGCCTCCGAACCGCCCGCAGACGCGCTTGAAGCCTGCCCTAAACTTGATTCCTTCACAGCAGCCGAAACCTATTCAGACAACTCCAACCTCAAAGATGTGGCCGAAACGACCGGCGACAAACTCCCCCTACCGGCCGACGATATGGACCGGGCCAGCCTGCTGAAAGCCCTCAAGGACACGCTGACATATTGGAAAGCGAAACCGGACACCTACCGGGTCCTTGTCGGCCCGGACTACTACAACGCCGCGCAGATGAGGAAGACCACCCAGAAGCTCATAGAGATCTTCTCCGCCGGCTCTTCCCCGGCTGAGCTGCGCGAAACGCTTAAAGCGCAATTCAAGGTATACCGCTCCGTGGCCGACGACGGCTCCAACAAGGTGGTCATCACCGGCTATTACGAAGCCGAGATAAAGATAGCGAAGGAACCGGACGCGGAGCACAAGTTCCCCATTTACATCAAGCCCGCCGACCTGGTAAAGACCACGCCGCAGATGGGCGTGGATTTCGATTACGGCCGCTACGATGAAAACGGCAAAATAACCAGGTATTTTTCGCGTCAGGAGATCTCCGGCGGCGCCCTTAACGGCAGGGGCCTGGAGCTTGCCTGGTCCGCGCACCCGTCGCAGATAATGCTGCTGCAGATACAGGGCTCGGGCATACTGCGGCTGGCGGACGGGGATTTCATAAAGGCGGGGTTCGACGGCGCCAACGGCTGGCCGTTCAAGAGCGTGCAGAAGCTGCTTATTGACTGCGGCGAGATACCCGCAATGTCCTTCAAGGATTTCATCGCCTACCTGTCGAAACAGGGCGACCGCGAAGCCCGGCTTGTGGACCTGAACCCGCGCTATATCTTCTTCCAGGCCCGGCCCAAGGACACGCCGGCCTACGGCGCAATGGGCGCGGGGCTGACTCCCGGCCGCTCCGTGGCCGTGGACCCGAAGCCCATACCTCTGGGCGTCACGGCTTTGCTGGTTTCAAAGCGGCCGGTGGCGGGGCAGGGCGGGACTGTCAGTTTTGCTGATTTTACCCGCTTCGTTACGGCTCACGACACCGGCTCGGCCATACGCGGCCCGGGCCGCATAGACCTCTTCTGGGGTGCCGGCGACAAAGCCGAGACCGAGGCCTCCTCGATGAAAGCCCCCGGCGACCTCCACATCCTCATCGCGAAATAATCACAGAAGGGATACCATGGATCCCGGCGACGACATATTGATGCTGCGCCACGCGTACAGGCTGCCCAGCGTGCGGTGGCTGGTCGCCTGCAACCTGGCGGCCATGCTCTCGGTATTCTTTTTCGGCGGCCTGCCGGAACTGAGCGCGGTTTACTGGTGGGAAATGGTGATCATCTGGCTGTTCTCTTTTATCCGGGTGGCCGTGGTCTCCCCGCTTTATACCCTGGCGATGTCCGTGCTGCTTCTCATCGGGGCCGCCTTCTTCATGGCTGTTTTCACCATCGGATTGGCGTTCGCCGGGAAATGGCCCGAATTTTGGATAAAAGGCCACCTCGGACTCACTATCCTCACCCGCAGCGTTCTTCTTTCGGCCATACCCCTGCTGTTCAGCCACGCCTATTCCTTTTACCGCAATTTCTGGCCCGACCGAGAGAAATACCGCGGCCCCAACGAAGACGCAAGCCTGAGGAAATTCGTCAGGTATCCCTACCAGCGGGCGGCGCTTTGGTCAGTCGTAATGATCATCTCACTCGTCGCCGCCGGATCTTTGCGGAAGCCCTGGCTCGCCTACGTCTTTATAGGCCTCTTCAAGATACTCGCGGACGTCTGGAGCCACATAACCCTGAACGACCTGACCCAAGCCGCAAAACAGGAAAGCGGCAGGTGAGTAATAGAGCGGGTGGCCGGGGAACCGGATAAGCAAAACCCTCACGGAGGGAGGAGCTTGCGTAAGCGCGACGACTGAGTGAGGAGGGGCGGCCACGGTGTGGCCGACCCCGTGTTTTGCGTTCCGGTCCCCGGAAAGGACCCGCGAACTGGCAGGCCTGCCGTTTCATTGTTTTTCTGGATAAAATTAAGGAGCGGGACTAGACCTGTTTAGTAGGTGTCCCGCTCCTGGAAATAGTATAGCAGATTATTTGGATTTGTCAAGGGGGTATCTATTGACTAGTCAAGACACCCCCGCAAACCGACGCACCGGAAGGCGGGCCCCTTAGCCCCGTAGCCTCTTCCCTATCTCGTAGAACAGCACCGCCGCCGCCACCGAAGCGTTCAGGCTCTCCACCCCGCCCCTCTGCGGAATAGACACCAGCTCGTCGCAATGCTCCCGCGTCTTCTGATGCAGCCCCTCCCCCTCCGACCCTATCACCAGGAACACCGGGAAAGCGAAATCCACCTTGTCCGCCGGCTTGCCGCTCATATCCGCGCCGTAGATCCAGAAATTCTTTTTTTTCAGCTCAAGGATGGTATGGTTCAGGTTCACCACTTCCACCAGGTCCACCATCTCGATGGCCCCGGAGGCCGCCTTCTGCGCCGCCGGCGTGAGCCCCACCGACCTGCGCTCCGGTATCACCACGGTCGAAACGCCGAAACAGGAAGCGCTCCTTATGATGGCGCCCAGGTTCATCGGGTCGGTGATCCCGTCAAGACCGGCCCAGACGGTCTTCTTCGGTTCCCTGATCTGCTCCAGCGCCTCGGCGAGCGAAAGCGCCCTGACCGGCTCCGCCTCCAGTATGACGCCCTGGTGGTTGCCGCCCTTGGCCAGCCGCTCCAGCGTCTTCGGCTCGGCGAAATCCACCGGGACGCCCGACTTCCTGGCCAAAGACACTATATCCCTGGCTTTGCCCTCAAGCGTGCCCTTTGAAATATAAAGCCTGAAGACCTTCCGTTTTCCCGCCTTCAGCACTTCCTCGGCGGTGTTCGCCCCGTATAAAAATTCAGGTTGCATGGTTCAGCCTGTCACCTTGGAATTTCCGAAACTCGTTCCCACGCCTACGGCCGTGCGCAGCTCCTGGCAGCTCGCCTCCACCCGGCGCAGCTTGCCGACCGCTTCGGCCAATGTTACGCTCCTGCAGGAATAGTTCTTTAAAGACGCCATCGTGCCGAACTTCTTTTCCTCTATCAGCTCGGCCGCCTTCACGCCGAAACCGGTTGCCAGCCACCTGTCGAAAGGCGTAGGAACCCCGCCGCGCTGCACGTGCCCCAGCACCACCACGCGGCACTCCACGTCCGCCCGCTTTTCTATAAGGTCCGCTATCTTGTACGAAACGCCGCCCAGCCTTATCGGGTCGGTGGAGCCGGGCACCAGCCTCGTTACCGTCATCTCGCCTTTCTCGGGCCTGGCGCCCTCGGACACCACGACGATGGAAAATTTCTTGCCCCGCCTTCTCCTGCTCGAGACCGCCGCGGCTATATCGTCAGCCCGGTAGGGTATCTCCGGAATAAGTATGATGTCGCCGCCGCCGGCTATGCCAGCGCGCAGCGCTATCCAGCCCGCGTAGCGCCCCATGGTCTCCACTATCATCACGCGGTGGTGCGATTCCGCCGTGGTGTGAACCCTGTCCACGGCCTCGGTGGCCACCGTCAGCGCGGAGTCGAAACCGAAGGTGATATCCGTGGCCGAAAGATCGTTGTCTATGGTTTTAGGCACGCCGACGACCGGGAAACCTTTCTTGTGGAGTTTGTAGGCGATGTTAAGGGTGCCGTCCCCGCCTATGGCCACCAGGGCGTCGATGCCGAGCTTTTTGAGGTTATTCACGGCCAGGCCGGAGAGATCCCGCGGCGCCTCGGCCGAGCCCAGCGGCGCTATCGTGTAAGCGAAGGGATTAGCGGTATTGGAAGTACCCAGTATGGTACCGCCCCTTATGATGATGCCGGAAACGTCCTTATCGTCCAGGATCTCGGACCGGCCTTCCACCACGCCCTTAAAGCCGTCCTTGAAACCCCTGACTTCCCAGCCTTTCTTCAGGGCCGCCTTGGTCACGCCGCGCACCACGGCGTTCAGGCCGGGGCAGTCCCCCCCGCCGGTCAGTATGCCTATCTTCATAATTCGTTCCTTGCGTTTCAAGTATCCGGGGGCGGAATTTTACGGCAGTCCGCCCCGGCGCCCGCTCCGGCGGTTCCAGTTAATCAGAACGGCGACGGATAGATCGGGTCTTTTTCTTTGGAAATGATATACAGGACGCTGGCCAGCATCTGCGCCGGGTTGGCCAGCCGCGCGAAGGCGAAGTCGAGGTGGATCTGGAACTTGTTCGCGGAAGTCGGGTCCAGGAACACGAAGCCCGCCCGGCGCTCCTCGGCGAAAATGCCGTAATGCGAGCGGAGCACCCCGCCCTGGTTGCCGAAGATCTTTCTCAGCAGGCAGGCCCTGGGATGATCGTCCTTTATCGTGAACACGACCTGGTTGTCGGTGTCCACGAAGTCCCAGGCCCGCTCCTTTACCCCCGCCTTGCGGACCAGCTTGGCCACTTCCGCGCCCTTGCCGTCCCTTATCAGGCAGTAGACCAGCTCTTTCTGCGCCGTCATCATGAGGTTGGACTGGGAGTCGAAGATCTGCAGGATCTGTTTCTTGTTCAGGAACATGAAGATGCCGGCCACCAGCGGGATCACGAAGAAGATCTCGGGTATGGAGGCCCACAGCCGTCCGCCGGGCAGGGCGAACAGCAGGCCGGTCACGCGGCCGCCTTTTCCCAGGAATTCCATCACGCTCCACATAAGGTGGAAGGCCAGCGCGCCGTAAACGGCGCCCAGGATGTACACTTCGTGCTCGAAGTTGAAAGAAGCCAGCAGCAGCTGCCGCTGGCGGTTCTGCACGTTAAAGGTGGCTTCCTTGGGCGCGTTCACCCTGGACATCAGGAACGGGAAGAAGAAGTCCGGCGGCACGTCTTTCGGAGGAGGAGGCAGCTTCGGGTTCTGGAACTTGGCGGCCTCGCCTCGCGCCCAGAAAGCGCCGCCCACCCAGAGGCCGATAATGACCAGCCAGACGAAGAAGTTCAGCGGGCTGCGCTGGATGAAGGGCGGGTCCTTGGCTTCGTTCATCCGGGCTTCCATCCGCGTGAAGAAGTCGCCGATGGCCTGCGCGGCCTGGTCCCCGGCCGAGGGCCCGGTGCTTACCGGGACCGGCTCGAAAGCCGACGGGTTGGTCTCGCCGGCCTGCACGGGCAGGGCCGCCGCTTCAGAAGTGGAAGCGATCACGGGTTCGGTGGCGGCGAAGACCTCCGCGGTGGAGAACTCTATCTCGGGGAATTCGGGCTCCACCTTTTTCTTTACTATCCGGACCTTCTTGGGCTTGGGCGGCTTGGGCAGCTCCTCGCCCGGCTTCCTTATGGTGGAGATGGCGGTCCTGAACTCGCCGTCCGAAAGGCCGCTGGCCGAAACCGCCACGGACACCTCGTTGTAAGTGTAAAAAGCGATATAGACTTCGGTGTCCATCGAGACGTAGGTGGTGTAATAGGCGTTCAACTTGCCGAGCAGGCCGACCGAGCGGGTATCGCCGGCGAGGGTGACGCCCTTGCTGCGCAGCGACTCCACCTGCTCTTTGACGCGCATCTTAAGGTAATGGTCGGTCAGGGTGTCGTCCAGTTTCGTGAAATCCACGAAGGATTTGCCCTTTTCGAGCTTCAGGACCACTTTGGGATCGTCCGACTTGCCGACCTTCCAGCCGGACTGAAAATCGACGACAAAGACATCGCCTGAAGATTTGAATTCTTCGGCGAAGGCGGCGGACGCGGACAACAAAAGCGCCGCAAAAAATGACAAAAAGCCCTTCTTCATATATTTGCCGTAATATTATATCACTTTTAAAGTGATTGTAACTTAAGTTACATTCGGGAAACCGCGTTCCTCTAGCCCCCGCCTCCGTGTTCGTGCCTGTGATGCGCGTCGGGGCCGTGGCCGTGGGAATGCTCCAGCTTCTCGTGGGTATGCGGGTGGGAATGCTCTCCCGGGCCGTCCGCGCCGCCGGGATGGGGATGCGCGTGATGAGCGTCGTGGCCGTGCAGGTGGTCGTGTTCCAGCGGCTCGTGGGTGTGCGCGTGGGCGTGCTTTTCCCCCAGCAGCAGCGCGGCGGCCGCGCCGGTCAGCGCAAAAGCCAGACCCAGCCGCAGGCTGAACGCCTCGCCCAGCCAGAGGCAGGAAAGCGCCGTTCCGAGGAAGGGATACACGCCGAAAAAGGCGCCGGCCCTGCCCGCGCCCAGGCCGCGCATCGCGCGCACCAGCAGGGCCAGGCTGACGCCGTAGCTTACAAAGCCCAGGCCCAGGGCCAGCAGCGCGGTCTTCGGCGCGGGCAGGGCCTCGCCGGAATAAAAAGCCAGCGCCGCGTTCACGCAGCCGCCGGCCAATCCCTTGATCACGCTCAGCGTCAGCGGGTCTTTCAGCGAGACCTTCGCCGTCAGATTGTTATCCACCGCCCAGAACAGGCTGGCCAGCGCCACCAGCGCAAGGCCCGGCTGAAAGGAAAACCCGCCGGGCTCCAGCGCCAGCGCGATGCCGCCGGCCGTGATAAGCCCGGCCGCCAGCCAGAGCCGCCGGCCGCCGTGCTCCCGGAAAACGACGACGGCTATCACCGCCGTGAAGACCAGCTCGAAATTCAGCATCAGCGAAGCCGCCGAAGAGGAGGCGAGCTTCAGGCCGGTGAACAGGAACGCGGGGGCCAGTGCGCCGCCGGCCGCGACGAAGCCGATGATATAAGGCAGGTCTTTCTTTTCAAGCGGGGCCTCTTTGGCCTGGCCGGCCGCCCCGCCCGAAAGCAGCTTATACAGCAGCAGCCCCAGCCCGCCGCCCAGGTAGCAGAGCGCCGAAAGCCCCAGCGGGCCGACGCGGCCCAGCAGCAGTTTGCCGGCCGGCACCGAAAGCGCGAAAAGGAACGCGGCGCCCAGCGCGTAAAGCACGGATCTGTCTATTGCGGGAAGGGAACGGCGCATAAGGGTTGGAAAGCTGCGCTATTTTTTTTCTTCGGGCGGCAGCGGGGCCGGGGAGATCCTCAGCCGCAGCTCGCATCTCAGGCAGCGCTCGGCCTCTTCCACGGCCGTTTTTTCTTTATAGGGGAGTTCCACCAGTTTAAAATTATTCTTCCGATTCGCTTCGGGAATGGAGGATATCGCGGCCCGCTCGGCGGCGCAGAACCTTTCGTCCCTGAACAGGCAGGGCGGCGGTTCCTCGGCCGGGATCAGTTCCCGGTCTATGTTCCCGGAGCCGCCCAGGTAGGCGTCCATCGCGGCGGCGGCCTTCCTGCCGGCCTGTATGGCCTTGATGATGGAGGCCGGGCCGGTCACGGCGTCGCCGCCGGCGAAAACGCCTTTTACGGGGCAGGCCGCGGTCTCCGCGTCCGCCGGGATCCGGTTCTTTTTATCCAGCTCCAGGCCGAAACCGGGAGGAAGGGACGGCTGCTGGCCTATGGCCGAGACCAGCCTGTCGGCCTTTATCACGATATTGCCGCCCTCTATCGGTACCGGCCTCCGCCTGCCGCTGGCGTCGGGCTCGCCCAGCTTCATCTGCGCGCATTCCACTTCCAGCTTCTTGCCGGCGGTTATCCTCACCGGCGCCGTCAGAAATTTAATTTTCACCCCTTCCTTCAGGGCCTCTTCCACCTCTTCGGCCAGCGCGGGCATCTCGTCGCGGGTGCGGCGGTAGAGCACGGTCACTTTTTTTGCGCCTGTGCGCAGCAGGGTCCTGGCCACGTCCATGGCCACGTTGCCCCCGCCCACCACCAGCGCTTCGCCGGAGACGTCCGGTTTCTTGCCGAAAGCCACGGCCTTCAGGAAATAAAGCCCGTCCATCACGCGCGGGTCGTCCTCGCCTTCCACGCCCATCTTCATGCCGTAGGAAGCGCCCACGCCCACGAAGACCGCGTCGAATCCTTTTTTAAACAGCCCGTCGAGGGAATCTATCTTCGTTCCGGTCAGGATCTTCACGCCGACGCGCCGCATCTCGTCTATCTCTTTTTTTAGCACTTCCCGCGGCAGGCGGTAGGCGGGGATGGCGGCCCGCATCATTCCGCCCGGCTCTTCCATCGCCTCGAAAACGGTGACCTCGTGCCCGGCCAGCCGCAGGTACCAGGCGGCGGTCAGCCCGGCGGGGCCGGAGCCCACCACCGCGGCCTTCCTGCCGGTATCCGGCGGGATGCCCAGCTTTGAGCGCCACCGGCCGTTGTCGCGGTCCGCCACGAACCTCTTCAGCGCCTTTATGGAAATGGGGTCGTTCAACTGTCCCCTGCGGCAGACCTCTTCGCACTGGTGGTCGCAGGCGTAGCCCAGCGCCAGCGGGAAAGGGACCTTCTCCCTGATGACCTCCAGGGCGTCCTGGTACTTGCCGGCCGCTATCAGCCGCACGTAGCGCGGTATGTCTATGCCGGCGGGGCAGGTGTTGGTGCACGGCAGCAGCGTCTTCTCGCGGGCCGCCGCCTCGAACTGTTCCTTGTCGCGCAGCGCGCCGGAGGGGCACACTTCCACGCAGGCCAGGCAGAACTTGCAGCCGGCGTCCTTCAGCGGCGCGCCGTAGCCGGTGCCGATCAAAGTTTTGATGCCGCGGTTGACCAGGCCGATGGCGCCGGTCTTCCTGACGTCGCGGCACATCAGCACGCAGCGGCCGCACATTATGCACTTGTCCAGGTCGCGGATGAAAAGCGGGTCGTCCTTGGCCGGCGCAATGCCGGCCGGCTTCGGGGTGAAGCCCGGCAGCAGGTCCTTGGCGCCGATGTTGGCCGCCACCTTCGCCAGCTGCGTAGAGGTCTCCGGCTGCTCCGGGTACGCGCTCATGATGAGCCACAGAACATCCTTGCGCAGCTCGCGCAGGCGCGGGGTGTCGGTGCTCACGCTCATCCCCTCCGCGGCCAGCGTGGTGCAGGAGGTCGGCACGCCCCTGCGGCCTTCGATCTCCACCACGCACAGACGGCAGGAGCCTATCGGCGGAAGTTCGGGGTGGTAGCAGAGATTAGGGATGTAAATGCCGGCTGCCAGCGCGGCCTCCAGCACCGTGCTGCCCTCTTTCGCCTCTATCTCTTTGCCGTCTATCTTAAGCTTGATCATTTTATGGCCATGACGGGACAGATATTGATGCAGGCCTTGCACTTGATGCATTTGGCCTTATTGATCGCCGCGTACTTCTGCTTTTCCCAGTCGATGGCGCCGGACGGGCAGACGCCCTTGCAGCGGCCGCACTTGATGCACAGGCCGTTCTGCACCTCGAACTTTACCAGCGGCGTGCAGACCGAGGCCCGGCAGGTCCTGTCCTCTATATGTTCCTTATATTCTTCCGGGAAATACTTCATCGTGGTCAGGACCGAGTTGGGCGCGGTGTTGCCCAGACCGCAGAGCGCCGTATCTTTTATCGCGGGGGCCAGCTCGTCCAGGAACGCCAGGTGTTCGGGCTTCCCGCGGCCGGCGCAGATCTCTTCCAGCACTTCCAGCATCCGCTTCAGGCCCACCCTGCAGGGCACGCATTTGCCGCACGATTCGGAAACCGTGAAATCCAGGAAGAAGCGCGCCATGTCCACCATGCAGGTCAGCTTGTCCATCACCACCATGCCGCCGGAGCCCATTATAGCGCCCGTTTTGGTGATGGATTCGTAATCTATCGGGGTGTCCAGCAGGCTTTCAGGCAGGCAGCCGCCGGAAGGGCCGCCAATCTGCACGCCCTTGAAACCTATCTTCGGCTGCGGCATGCCGCCGCCGGGGCCGAAGACCAGCTGGCGCAGCGTGGTGCCCATCGGCACTTCCACCAGGCCGGTGTTCTTCACCTTGCCGGCCAGCGCGAAAACCTTGGTGCCCTTGCTGCCCTCGGGGCCTATCGCTGCGAACCAGTCGGCGCCCTTCGTGATTATCAGGGCCACGTTGGCGAAGGTCTCGACGTTGTTGATGACGGTCGGCTTGCCCCACAGGCCTTTCTGGGCGGGAAAGGGAGGCCGCGGCACGGGCATCCCCCTGCGCCCCTCGATGGAGGCCAGCAGCGCGGTTTCCTCGCCGCAGACGAAGGCGCCCGCGCCCTGTTTTATAGTTATGTCGAAAGCGTAGCCGCTCTTCAGTATGTTCCTGCCTAAAAATCCTTTTTTCCTGGCCTGGGCTATGGCCATTTCCAGCCGCTTTATCGCCAGCGGGTATTCGGCGCGGCAATAGATGTAGCCGGTGGAAGCGCCTATAGCGTAGCCGGCTATCAGCATGCCTTCCAGCACGGCCTGCGGGTCGCCCTCCAGGATGCTGCGGTCCATGAACGCGCCGGGATCGCCCTCGTCGCCGTTGCAGACCAGGTATTTCACCGGCTCTTTCTCGCGGCGGCAGAATTCCCATTTCAGGCCGGACAGGAAGCCCGCGCCGCCGCGGCCCCTGAGGCCGGACTTTTTCACATCGGCTATGATCTTTTCCGGCGCGGACTTGAGCGCCTGGACCAGGGCCTTGTAGCCGCCGGCCGCTATATAATCTTCGATATCCTCGGGGTCTATCTCGCCGCAGTTGGCCAGGACTATGCGCACCTGGCCGGCGAAAAAGCGTTTGTAATCCTCGCCCGCGCGCAGTTCTTTTACCGGCTCGCCGCGCAGCAGGGGCTGTTCGGCAATTCTGGCGGCGTCCCCGGGCTTCACGTACTCGTAGGTGATCCTTTCGCCGCCGGGCGGGACCACGTCCACCAGCACGTCCCGGAACAGGCCGCGGTCGCCGGTCCGGACGACCTTGTACCTGGCGGCTATTTTAAGGCGCTTCAGTTCCTTTTCAAGGATGGACGCCACTTCTTCGCCGCCGGCGGAGAGGCCGCTGGTGCCGAGGCAGACGAGTATGCGTGTCTTGTCCATTGGCTAAGCCTTTTTAGAGCGGTA
Organism: uncultured Elusimicrobiaceae bacterium; assembly: GCA_964549095.1. Taxonomy (GTDB): domain Bacteria; phylum Elusimicrobiota; class Elusimicrobia; order Elusimicrobiales; family UBA9959; genus JAHJSU01. Next base: position 1,140 of record CAZJUL010000057.1, on the reverse strand, counting down.
TTTTTCCACCAGCTCTTCCATTTTCTTTATGGTGCAATTGCCGTAAAAATCCTGGTCCACCACCACGGCGGGGGCCATGCCGCAGCAGCCCAGGCAGGCCACCCTTTCAAGGGAGAACATCCCGTCCTTAGTCGGCTTGCCCTCGCTTACTTCAAGCTTGCCGCTCATGTAGTCCAGCAGTTCCTTGCCGCCCATCACGTGGCAGGCGGTGCCTTGGCAGACCTTAATAATATGCTTGCCCCGCGGGGTCAGGTAGAACTGCGCGTAGAAGGTCAGTATGCCGTAGATATCGACCGGATAAACGGAGAGCTCTTTGGCGATGAGGCGGATGGCGGCCTCGGGAATGTAGCCGTAGGCGGCCTGTACCGCCTGCAGCAGCGGGATCATCGCGCCTTTCCTGGCGCGGTATTTCTTTACCAGTTTCTTGGCCGCGGTGAGATCTGTTTTCATGTTCAGCAAAGTCCGGGCAGTCAGAGGTATCCGACACCAAAATTATAATAATTAAACGCAAAGCGGCACAACCGCGCCCGGCCGGCATTGCCGGGGTTGGCCGCCTGATGAGCATAGCTCTTTTTGCGGCACTGGCATTGCCTTGACAGGCCAGATTTAGGTTTGTATTATAAAAATAGCAGGAAAACCCGGTTATTTGACAGATCTAAAGGTTGCGATTCCACCCCCCCGCGCTTCGGCAGCCCGTTCCCGGCGAGACGAACCGCTGACCTTTAAAACCCCACAGGAGGACGAACATGCCGAAAACAGCTACACCCGCTAAAACCAGCGCCGTAACTTCCTACGTGAACGGCGTCCTGGCCAACGTGATAAACAAGAACCCCGGTGAGAAAGAATTCCACCAGGCAGTGAAAGAAGTGCTCGAGACCCTGACCCCCGTGCTCGAAAAGCATCCCGAATACATTAAAGCGAAGATCCTCGACAGGCTGGTGGAACCCGAGCGGTCCATCTCTTTCCGCGTGCCCTGGCAGGACGACAAGGGCGAATACCAGATCAACCGCGGCTACCGCTTCGAGTTCAACAGCGCCATCGGGCCCTACAAAGGCGGCCTCCGCTTCCACGCTTCGGTGACCCCGAGCATCCTGAAGTTCCTCGGCTTCGAACAGATCTTCAAGAACGCCCTGACCACGC
>CAZJUL010000056.1:0-12680 GCA_964549095.1 uncultured Elusimicrobiaceae bacterium | reverse complement strand
GAATCAGAAGTAAGAAACCTGCCTCAAAGTTGCACTTCCAATTAGAATGCGCCTCTGCCGGCTTTCTCCGGGACGGGGAGATGTGAACCAGGAAGCGGAAATAAAAAACGTCCGACCTGGCGGACGTTTCGCTAAAAAGGCGGGTATATTATTTTTTTCCGGAGGAAACCAGGGCCTTTTCCAGGCTTTCGGAAATGACGGCTATGACTTCGACGCGGGCCTCGCCGCCGCCGCAGGCCAGGTTGAGCGTTACGGTGGCCACGTTGTGCTGCTGCTCCGGGTTCAGCGTCATCCAGACGGCTTCCAGCAGGTATTGCGGTTCGCCGCGCACGCATTTGGGCGCGGCCGGCAGGAAACTGCCGCTGAGGGCGTCGAAGAGGCAGCCGATGAAAGAGTTCAGGATCACGTTGCCGAGCTCGGGGAACAGTATCTCCGGGGTCTGCTTGATGGCCTTCAGCCGCGGCGAGGAGCCGCCCGGGTAGACGCGGGAAATGAGGGCTATATCCTCGGGCCTGAAAACGACCATGGCGGTAAAGGGATGCTTGCCGCTGATCTCGAAGTAGACCACGGTCCTTATGCCGGGCGCCGCGCCCTGGCCGCTGAGGATCTCGTCTATGCCGCGCCGCAGCACGCTTACGCCGGCGACGCTCCATTTGCCGGCCGCTATGCGCGACAGTTTGGCCGCGCATTTTTTCATGCCGGCTGCGATGATCTTTTCAAGTATGCGGTTGGCTTTGATCTTCATTGAGCCCTGCCCCTGTCCGATACTTCAATTATAACCCATTTCTGTTTGAAATTCCACTAGGTTCAGGCATTGGGGACACCATGCCGCATGGTGTCCCCGGCAGTGAGCAAGGAGCGCCAGGCATTGGGGACACCATGCCGCATGGTGTCCCCGCCCCGTTACAGTCCTATGTCTTTTCTGTAATGCATCCCTGCGAATTTTATCTTTTCCACCGCGGCGTAGGCTTTTTTCCTGGCTTCTTCAGCGGTGGCGGCCCTGGCCGCGACGCTCAGGACGCGCCCGCCCCCGGTTACGACCCTGCCGCCGGTTTTCCTGGTCCCGGAGTGGAACACTACGGCGTCAGCCGGCACTTCGCCCAGGCCGCCGATCTCTTTTCCTTTTTCCGGGTTCTCGGGGTAGCCCTTCGCGCTCAGGACGATGGCGGCGCAGGCGCCGCCGTGGACGGGGGCCGTCTTCCCCGCCAGGTTTCCGTCCGCGCAGGCTTTAAGAAGCTCAAGCAGGTCGCAGTCCAGCAGCGGCAGCAGGGCCTGCGTCTCGGGATCGCCGAAGCGCACGTTGAATTCCAGCAGCTTCGGCCCGGCGGCGGTCAGCATCAGCCCGGCGTAAATGACCCCGCGGAAGGGGATCCGGTCTTTTTTTACGCCGTCCACGAACCGCTGCAGTATTTCGTTCTTCACCGTTTCCATTACCGCGGGCCCCGGGTCTACCGGGGCGACGGCGCCCATCCCGCCGGTATTCGGCCCGGCGTCGCCGTCCAGCAGGCGCTTATGGTCCCGCGCGACCGGCAGCATCAGGTATGATTCCCCGTCCGTCAGCGCCATCACCGAGATCTCCCGGCCGGACAGGTGCTCTTCCATCAGCACCTTCGAGCCGGAGAAGCCGAAGATGCGCTTTTCCATGAAATCGGACACCGCCTCCAGCGCCTGGGCCTCGTCCTTGCAGATGCGCACGCCCTTGCCCGCGGCCAGCCCGTCGGCCTTTATCACCACCGGGTACTTCTTGTTCAGCCCTATCTTTTCCCTGGCGAAAGCGGCGTCGTACAGTATCTGGAAATCCGCCGTCGGGAGCTGGTGCCGCCGCATGAATTCCTTGGCGAACTGCTTGGAGGCCTCCAGCATTGCGCCTTTCTGCGAGGGGCCGAAAACCTTGAGTCCGGCCAGCGCGAGGATGTCACCGAGGCCTTTCGCCAGCGGCTCCTCGGGCCCTATCACAACCAGGTCTATTTTTTTATCCAGGGCGTATTCGCGTATGGCGTCGAAGTCGTTCTGCGCTATGGCCGGGCAGGCGGCCAGCTCGGCGATGGCGGCCGAGCCGGGTATGGCGTGCAGCTCTTTCAGCCGGGGGCTCTGCCTGAGTTTCCAGGCCAGCGCATGCTCGCGGCCGCCGCTACCGATCAGCAATACGTTCATGAAAGGCTCCTATGGCGGGTTCGCGGGACCTGTCGTCGGTTTGGCTCGTCAGGCACGGCTCGCCACACCGTGGCTCGCCTCCTCACGCAGACCTGGCCTGCGGCCATCCAGCCCTCGCGCTGCGCAAGCTCGGGCTTCGCGACGGCCTTCCGAGCCAAAACCGCCGCCACCCGCTCCATCTATATTCCAAAAACTAGACCTTCGTCGGATACCGGCCGGTGAAACAGGCCGCGCAGAAGTTCCTGTCCGTGCCGCCGCCGCAGGCTTTTATCAGGCTTTCCAGGCTCAGGTAATAAAGTCCGTCGGCCCCGATGAACCGCCGTATCTTTTCAAGGGAAAGGTTGTTGGCTATCAGTTCCTCTTTGGTGGGCGTGTCTATGCCGTAATAGCAGGGCGAAACCACCGCGGGCGAGGCTATGGCCATGTACACTTTTTTCGCGCCGGCGTTTTTAAGGCTGCCGATTATTTTCTTGGAGGTGGTGCCGCGCACCAGCGAATCGTCTATGAGGACTATGGACTTGCCGCGTATGACGTCCCTTATCGGCGCGAGCTTGAGGCGGGCGGTGAATTCCCGCAGGGCCTGGTCCGGCTGCATGAAAGAGCGGCCGGTATAGTGGTTGCGCATGAACACGGCGTAGTACGGCAGCAGGGACTCCCTGGAGAAGCCCAGCGCGTAGGCGGTGCCGGAATCCGGCACCCCGGAGACGAGGTCGGCCTGCACGTCCTTCATCTCGCGCGCCAGCATGGCCCCTATCTCGCAGCGGGCCGACTGCACGGAGCGGCCGGCCACCATCGAGTCGGGCCGCGCGAAGTAGACCGTCTCGAATATGCAGCGGGTGAAGGCGTCGGGCTTCGAGAAACTTTTGAAGCGGGCCCGGCCCTTCTCTATGATGACCATCTCGCCGGGGGCTATTTCCCGCTCGGTCTTTCCGCCCACCACATCTATGGCGCAAGTCTCGGAAGAAAGGATATGCGATCGCCCGATCCGGCCCAGCAGCAGCGGCCTGAAGCCGTGCGGGTCGCGCGCGCCGATCACCTTGCCCGGCGCCATGAAAAGGAAGGAATACGAGCCTTCGAGCTTCCTGAGGTTCTTCGCGATGGTGTCTTCCAGCGTGGCGCCGCGGTGCCGGGCCATCAGGTGTATTATGATCTCGCTGTCGGTGGAGGACTGGAAGATCGCGCCGGCCTTGCGCAGTTCCGCGCGCAGTTTTGCGGCGTTGGTGATGGTGCCGTTATGCGCCACGGCCAGCGGGCCCAGGCAGGAATTGAAATAAAGCGGCTGGGCGTTCTTCAGCTCGCTGGCCCCGGCGGTGGAATACCGCACGTGGCCGATGACGCTGCGGCCCTGCAGGCCGGCCAGCACTTCGTGCGAGAAGACCTCGTTCACCAGGCCCATGGCGTTGTAATAAAGCAGCCGGCCGCCGGCGTCCGCCGCCATCCCGGCTGATTCCTGGCCGCGGTGCTGCAGGGTGAACAGCCCCACGTAGGCCAGCTTCGCCGCGTCCTTATTGTCGGTAACCGCGAATATTCCGCACATGTAGTGTCCTCGCCGTCCTTTTATTTCACGTAGTCGACCGCGTTACGGAAGAACTGAAGGCCCACGGCCTCCGCTTCTTTGAAGCCGGCGGGCCTGTCCGGGTGCTGCCAGGCGAACAGGTTCCTTTCGGGGTGCGGCATCAGGCCGAAGCAGGTGCCGCACTTGTTGGTGATGCCCGCTATGCCGTGCATGGAGCCGTTCGGGTCGTCGGAGTAGGTCAGCGCGTGCAGGTTGAAGCGCAGCAGGCCGTTGACCGTCTTTTTATCCTCGGCTATGAACTTGCCCTCGCCGTTGGCTATGGGCAGTTCTATCTCGTCTGGCAGGCCTTTGGTGAAGATGCACGGGCTGTTCCTGTTCACCCTGAGCTTTATCCACTTTGCCATGAAATGGCCGCAGTCGTTGGTGTAGAGCGTGGCGGCCTGGGCGTTGCCGGGATTCTCCGGCAGGAGCCCGGCCTTCACCAGTATCTGGAAGCCGTTACAGATGCCTATGACGGGGCGGGCGTCGCGGACGAAGGCGTCGAAGTCCTTGGCCAGCCGCGCCATCTTCACGGCGAAGATCTTGCCGGCCGAGATATCGTCCCCGTAGGAAAACCCGCCGGGGAAGGCCATGATGTCGTAATTTAAAACCTTCTTCCTGTCGGACAGCAGCTCGTTGATGTGCACCAGCTCCGCGTCGGCGCCGGCGTATTTGAACGCGTTCATCGTCTCGATGTCGCAGTTGGTGCCGGTCCCTCTTAAAATTATCGCTTTAGGTTTGGACATGGTCACAGAAGTTCCCGCCGCCAGCGTTCCTTCAGCGCGGCGGTGTTTTCCCTGAGCAGCGTGTCGGCGCCGGCCTTTATCCGAAGCACCGGCTCCTCGCTGACGAAGCCGAACTCCCGCACCGGCAGGCCTTTCACCAGCTTTAAAAATTCTCCCTCTTTCCCCTTCGCCACTTCCAGGACCAGGCGCGACGGCGATTCGCCGAACAGCAGTTCCGCCGCGGAAACGCCTTTTTCCGCCGGCGCCCCGTCCAGGTCCAGCTCCGCGCCGAATTCGGACGAGAAGGCCATCTCGGAGAGCGTCACGGCTAGCCCGCCCTGCGACACGTCGTGCGCGGCCAGCACGAAGCCGCGCTTCATGGCTTTCAATACGGCTGTGTAAAGCCGGACGGCTTCCTTCATGTTCACCGGGTTCACGACCTCGTCGCCGCCGGCTATCTCGGCGTAGACGGAGCCGCCCAGGCCTTTTCGGGAGATACCGGCCAGGTAAACCGGGTTCCCGGCCTCTTTGAAATTTATGGTCAGGGCTTTCCTGACGTCCTCCACTGGGGCCACCGCCGAGATCAGCAGCGAGAGCGGTATCGGGTACTCGCGCCCGCGCGCGTCCTTCGACTGGTTGTAGAAGCTGTCCTTCCCGGAGATGAACGGCGCCCCGTAGGCCATGGCCGCGTCGTGGCAGCCCTCGGCGGCCAGGACCAGGGCGCCCATCACGCGCGGGTCGGCCGGGCTGGCCGCGCAGAAATTGTCCAGTATGGCGGTCCTGGAAATTTCGGCCCCTGCGCAAAGCAGGTTCCTCACCGCTTCGTCCACGGAATAAAGGGCCATCTGGTAGGGATCTATGCGGCCAACGGCCGGGTTGAAACCGTGCGCCGCCGCGAAGCCCGCGAAATCATTAAGATTCCCGGTGACGGAATGCGGCCAGATGACCGCGGCGTCGCCGGGGCCGTCCCCGTACCTGCCCTGCAGCGGCTTTCCGGCCGTGCCGCCTTGCACTTCGTGGTCGTACTGGGTTATCACGGAATGTCGCGAACAAATGTTGGGATGCGCCAGCAGCTCCTTCAGCGTTTCAAGGTGCGGCTTCGCTTTTTTCCGGGGAAGCGCCCGGCCGGCCGCGGGCCGCGCGAACGAGGCTTCTTTTTCGTGGCTGGGCACGCCGCCGTGCAGGAAGTCCATGCCGAGGTCCGCCACGGTCTCATTGTTGAAAGTCACCAGCAGCCGGGCGTCGGAGGTGAATTCGCCCAGCACGCAGTATTCGCAGCTTTCGGCGTTCAGTATGTCCTCCAGGTCGCGCATCTTCGCCGGCGGAACGGCCAGTATCATGCGCTCCTGCGATTCCGACACCCAGATCTCCCAGGGCTCAATGCGCGTGTCTTTGAGCTTGGCGTTCTCCAGGCGCACGTGCGCGCCGGTCTCGGCGCCCAGCTCGCCTATGGCCGAAGAGAACCCGCCCGCGCCGCAGTCCGTCACCGCGCCGTAAAGGCCCAGGTCGCGGGCGCGCATCAGCACGTCCAGGGTCTTCTTCTCGTTCAGGGCGTGGCCTATCTGCACGGCCGAAGAGCCGGTTTCCTCGTCTATGTTGGCCGAGGAGAAGGTGGCGCCGTGTATGCCGTCGCGGCCCGTGCGGCCGCCGATGGAAACTATCAGGTCGCCGGGGCGTACCCGCTTGTCTATCTTGTCCACGGGGATAAGGCCGGCGCAGCCCACGTAGACCAGCGGGTTCAGCAGGTAGCCGTCGTCGAAATAAATGCCGCCGGCGGCGGTGGGTATGCCCATCCGGTTGCCGTAATCGCGCACGCCTTCCACTACCCCTCTGAACACGCGCTCGGGCGAAAGGGCGTGCGGCGGCAGTTTAGTTTTTGAATCCAGCCGGCCGAAGCAGAAATTGTCGGTGTTCAGCACCGGCTTGGCGCCCAGGCCCACGCCCAGTATGTCGCGTATCACGCCGCCCACGCCGGTCTCGGCCCCGCCGTAGGGCTCAACGGCGCAGGGATGGTTGTGCGTTTCCGCCTTGAAGGCCAGCCCCCATTTTTTGTCCCTGCCGAATTCCACTATGCCGGCGTTGTCCTTGAAGACCGAGAGGCACCAGGGTTTATTGAGCGTCTTCGTGGCTTTGACGATGGTTTCTTTGAAAAGGTTCCTGTATCTTTTGGTTTTCCCGCCGTGCCTGAACCTGACCGGTCCGGAAAAAGTCTTGTGCTTGCAGTGCTCCGACCAGGTCTGGGCCAGCGTCTCCAGTTCGCCGCGCGCCGGCTCGCGCCCGGACTTCCTGAAATGCGCCTGCGCTTCTAGGAGTTCCGCGGAGTTCAGCGACCAGCCGCAGGCCTTGTCCAGCGCGCGCAGTTCCCCGGCGGAGAGCTTCGTGAATTTATTCAGCAGTTTTTCGATATCCGGCATTTTTCAGATCTTCGTAACGCTGTAGACGTTCACTATCTCGTTGACCAGGACCTCCGAAACTGTCCGCTTCAGCCGTTCCGGGGAGCCGCAGGCGACATAATAAGCGCGGCCGAACCGCACGCTGCGCGGCTGGCCGCCCGTCATGTCGCGCACGGCTTCCTGCACGCTTTCGCCTATCACGTCCGTGACGGAATTTTTAAGCCAGACCTCGACGCGGCAGATGTTTTTGAGTCCGGGTCGGGCTGAAAGCGACCAGCGCTCGGTTATCTTATCGGTAAGCAGGTCGGCGGCGATCCGCCGGAAAGCGTTGTCCGGGAAAGGCGCGTCTATTTTATAAAGGCGGGAGAGGCGGGCCTTCTTAACGGGCAGCCCGGCGCGCGCCAGGCGCGCTATCAGGCCGGCCTCTTCGCTGGCTGAATAGCGTTCTTTGGTCCAGACTTCTATTACCATATAGAGTGCCAGGAGCGCCAAGCATTGGGGGACACCTTGCGGCAAGGTGTCCCCGGCCTTGTTTTCGCCTACTACAGGCCGGCGCCGGTCAGCTTCTTCAGCGCTTCCAAGTATTTTTCCGTCGTCTTTTGCACCACTTCGGCGGGCAGCGCGGGCGGCGCTGACTTCTTGTCCCAGCCGGTGCGCTCCAGCCAGTCCCTGACGAACTGCTTGTCGTAGCTTACGGGGCTGGAGCCGGTCCTGTAGGCCGCCCTGTCCCAGAAGCGCGAGGAGTCCGGCGTGAGCGCCTCGTCTATCAGGATGATTTCGCCGTCCAGCTCGCCGAACTCGAACTTGGTGTCGGCCAGCAGTATCCCGCGCGCGGCGGCGTGCTCTTCCGCGAACCTGTACAGCTCCAGGCTTTTCGCTTTTATAAAAGCGGCTTTTTCTTCGCCGGCGGCCGCGGCCATTTCTTCGAAAGTTACGTTCTCGTCGTGACCCTGGTCGGCCTTGGTGGTCGGGGTGAATATGGGTTCGGGCAGCTTCTGCGCTTCTTTCAGCCCCGCCGGCAGCTTTATGCCGCAGACGGCGCCGGTCTTCAGGTATTCCTTCCAGCCGGAGCCCGTGATGTAGCCCCGCACGATGCATTCGAAATCCACCCGCTTCGCCCGGCGCACCAGCACCGCGCGGCCGTCCAGCCAGGCCGGGTCCAGGCCCGGCCCGCCGCCGGCCGCCAGCGGCTTTATCTCTTCGATGGCGCCGGTTATTATATGGTTCTTTATGATGTGGCGGGTTCTGTCGAACCAGAAAAGGCTGAGCTTGTTCAGGATCTCGCCCTTGCGCGGGATGGGGGTGGGCAGGACGAAGTCGAAGGCCGACAGCCTGTCGGTGGAAATTATGAGGAGGCGGTTCTCCCCCGCTCCGTAGAGGTCGCGTACCTTGCCTTTATGTATCAGTTCCAGGGCCATGCGGTTCAGCGGCAGAGCGGGTATTCCATCAGGAGCCCCGCGAGCGCGATCGCCGAGTAAAGCATCCAGCCGGCCTGCGCGTATTTGTACACGCGGGCCAGCATCCGGGAGTTGCTCCAGCTCTTGTCGCCTTCCATTATCAGTTCCAGCTCCGGGTACCGCGCGAACAGCAGCGCAGTGGTCCGGTGCTCGTTGGCGTAAAGCTTCCCGAGCAGCAGGTTGGCGGAGAATATTATCAGGCCGGCCGCCAGGCCGCGCCCCGTGCCGCAGCAGTTCTCCGCGCCGGCGAAAATGTAGCCGGCGGTCAGGAAATTCAGGGCGACGCCCCAGAGCACCAGCTGGTCCTTGAAGCGGCTTATCCTGCGCAGGTAGCTGTCGGCCAGCTGCACCGCGAACTTCCTCGACCGCTCGTCCTTCTCGAACACCCGCCTCAGCGTATCTATTACCGCGTCCATCATAGTCGTCCCCTCTTGTAACTTCACACTTTTATTATTATCTAAAGTGTGAAGTTGGTGTGGAATATCGTCTACAAATCAGGTTACTCCCACTCTATGGTCGCGGGTGGTTTGGAGGTGATGTCGTAGACCACCCGGTTGACCCCTTTGACCTCGCCGACGATACGGGAGGAGGCCGCGCGCATAAGTTCGTACGGCAGCCTGGACCAGTCCGCCGTCATTCCGTCCACCGAACTGACGCAGCGGAGCGCCACCACGTTCTCGTAGGAGCGCTCGTCTCCCATCACGCCGACGGTCTTGGTAGGCAGCAGCACGCAGAAGGCCTGCCAGATCTTGCCGTACCAGCCGGCCTTCTTTATCTCCTCGCGCATTATCAGATCGGCTTTCCTTAAGATAGCCAGGCGTTCTTCGCTCACATCGCCCAGCACGCGGATGGCCAGCCCGGGCCCGGGGAACGGGTGCTGCATCAGTATCTCTTCGGGTATGCGCAGCCCGCGGCCCAGTTCCCGGACCTCGTCCTTGAACAGGAAGCGCAGCGGTTCCACCAGCTTGAGCCCCATTTTTTCCGGCAGGCCGCCCACGTTGTGGTGGCTCTTGATGACGGCCGACGGGCCTTTCACCGAGACGGATTCTATCACGTCCGGGTAGAGCGTGCCCTGCGCCAGGAAGCTGGCGCCCTTTATTTTTTTGGCCTCGCGTTCGAATACTTCTATGAAAGTATGGCCTATTATCTTCCTTTTCCTTTCGGGAGAAGCAACGCCCTTCAGCCTGGAAAGGAACAGCTTCGACGCGTCGGCGATCTTGAGGTTGAAGCGGAACTTCTTTTTGAAAACCTCGGTCATCCTCTCGCGGTCGCCGGCGCGAAGCAGGCCGTTGTCCACGAAGATGCAGTGCAGCTTATTGCCGATGGCGCGGTGCGCCAGCACTGCGGCCACGGAGGAATCCACGCCGCCGGACAGGGCGCAGATGACGGATCCGCCGCCGACCTGCTTCTTAATGCCGGCCACCGTCTCGTCCAGGAAAGAGGCTGGCGACCAATGTTCTTTATAGCCGCAGATGCCGCGCGCGAAATTCTCCAGGATCTTCACGCCGTGCTCCGTGTGGTGCACTTCCGGGTGGAACTGTACGGCGTAGAGCCCGCGCTCTACGCTTTCCATCGCCGCCGCCGGCACGCCGGGAGTGCTGGCCAGTGCTCTGAAACCGTAAGGCAGGGTCTTGACCTCGTCGCCGTGGCTCATCCAGACCTTGAGCTCCGCCGGCACGCCTTTGAAGAGTTTTGAACCGCCGCGCGATCTCACTTTCGCGAAGCCGTATTCCCTGGAGGCGGACTTGAGCACCTTTCCGCCCATTTCGGCGGCGATGAGCTGCATGCCGTAGCAGATGCCCAGCACCGGTACGCCGAGGCTGAGCACCGCCGGGTCCGGCTTCGGGGCTTTCGTGTCGTAGACGCTGGAGGGTCCGCCGGAGAGTATTATGCCTTTGGGGTCGGCGGAAAGTATCTCTTCCACTGAGGCGCGGAAGGGCATTATTTCACAATAGACCTTCAGCGAGCGCAGCTTCCTCGCGATGAGCTGGGTGTACTGGCTGCCGAAGTCTAGTATCAGTATCTGGCGCATTATTTCTGCTTGCCCATGCCGACCACCTGCGCGCGCTGGAGCAGCTTGCCTTCGCTCTTTATCGACGGGGCGATTATTATCTGGGCCAGCTGCATCTCGCGGATATTGTGGCAGCCCAGCGCGCCCATAGAGGTGCGCAGGGCGCCGACCAGGTTCTGGCTGCCGTCGTCCACGCGCGCGGGGCCCAAAAGTATTTCTTCGAGCGTTCCGGTCACGCCCACGTGCACGCGCGTGCCGCGGGGCAGGTTGGCGTGCGGGGTGGCCATGCCCCAGTGGAAGCCCTTGCCCGGCGCTTCGGTGGCCTTCGCGAAGGGCGAGCCGATCATCACAGCGTCCGCGCCGGAGGCGATGGACTTGCAGACGTCGCCGCCGTTGTGCATGCCGCCGTCGGTGATTATCGGCACGTATTTGCCGGTCTTCTTGTAATGGAAATCCCTTGCCGCCGCGCAGTCCACGGTGCAGGTGACCTGCGGCACGCCGATGCCCAGCACGCCGCGCGTGGTGCAGGCCGCGCCGGGGCCCACGCCGACCAGCAGGCCGGCCACGCCGGTGTCGATGAGCTCCAGCGCCACGCGGTAGGTGACGCAGTTGCCCACCACTACGGGGATCTTCATCTCTTTGACGAATTTGGCGATGTCCAGCGTCTTCTGGCGGGTGGATTCGAACTTGGTGGTGATGACGGTGGCCTGCGCTATGAAGATGTCGCAGCCGGCCTCTTTGGCGATGGGTCCGAAGTCGGCGGCGTTCTGCGGTATGCAGGAGACGGCGCAGGGGACTTTGGCTTTTTTGATCTCTTCAACGCGCTTGGCGATGAGCTTCGGTTTAACGGGTTCTTTGTAGAGCTTCTGGAAAACTTCGGTGGATTTGCCGGGCCCGCTGTTCACTATCAGGTCCACGGCTTCTTCGGGGTTCTCGTAGCGTGTGTTTATGCCGTCGAGGTTCAGCACGGCCAGGCCGCCCAGCTTGTTCATGGCGATGGCGAACTTGACGTTCACCACGCCGTCCATCGCGGAGGCGAGGAAGGGCATCTTGAACTTCACGTCGCCGATATTGAAAGAGATGTCTGTGTCTTCCGGGTCCACTCCGATGTTGCCCGGTACGAGGGCGACTTCGTCGAACCCGTAGGTCTGCCTGGCTTCTCTGTTGCGGCCGATAAAGTAGGACATGCGCTGCCTCCGGATATGTTCTAGGGTTATAAAGAGCGTGGGTACTGCGCGTATAAATTCTAACAAATTGTTATTTGAAAAGGAATTCACCGACGAAGCGGGAGGCGAAGGCGTCGAGGGAGGCGTTTTTGAGGACCATCGCCCGGGCCGAGCGGCCGAGCTTTTTCAGAAGAGCGGGCGAAAGCGCCAGCGCGCGCTTAAGCTGTTTAGAGAGCGCGGGGGCCGAAAGTTCGTCGTAGAGGAAGCCGGTCCTGCCGTCCTGTATGAAGCGTTCCATATAGGGCGTCCGCCTGGTTATTACCGGCTTGCCGAGCGCCATGGCGATGAAGGCGATGGAGTTGCCGGCGGCTTCGTTTATGTGCTCGTCCGTTATGGGCAGGGCCACGGCGCGCGCGCCCAGCACGGCGCTTTTGAGGTTGTGCAGGTTCTTGGCGAAGGGCAGGGCTTCGGCCCCGGCTACCGGCCCGGAGTCCGTGAATATCTTCAGGTCCAGCCCGGTTTTTTTGACGGCCCGCGCCAGCGCGGCAAAATCCCGCCCGGCGGAGCCGGCGGAGAAGATGTAGCCGGGGTCCGGCGCGGCGGCCCGGCCCGGGTCGTAGTAGCGGCAGTCTACGCCGTACGGCCGCTTGAAGAGCCTGGCTTTATTCAGGCCGGTGGCCGTCCACAGGTCCCGGTCGTCGAATTCCAGCGTGAAGGCCAGGTCCAGGGCGCGCAGGAGCCCTAGTTTGCGGGCTATGTCGGCCGTGGGGTTGTGGCCGGGCATGGGCAGGAGGTGGTTGGCTATGAATATTTTCCTGGGGCAGGGCAGGTCTTTTGCCAGCCAGAGGAAGGCCGCGGCGCAGCTTTTCCGCTTTGGGAAGTCCAGGATGACCAGCCGGTCGAAGGGGCCGCTCAGGGCCCGCCTTGTGCCGGCCAGCGAGGCGTGCTTTATGCGGCGCCCGCCTCCGGGGAGAGGCAGTTTATCTATGAATGAATAAGGGAAGCGGAAGTCGTGGATTATGTCCAGCGAAACGCCTTTCCTGCCCTTCAGCGCGCGTATGAAGGCAGTCTCGAAATGCAGGTTTTCCGGGCATTCAGCGAAATTTGCCAGCAGGATCTTCATGGATAAAAATTCTACCATAAAAAATCCCCCGGCTTGCGGCCGGGGGATCTTATGGGGAACCTTTCCCTTATTTCACGCCGTAGAGGTAGGTCACGA
>CAZJUL010000055.1:0-12818 GCA_964549095.1 uncultured Elusimicrobiaceae bacterium | reverse complement strand
TTTTGTCGGCGTGTCCAAGAACATCGAGGACGCGGACGAGCGCAAGCGCCTCTCTGAGATCATGCGCAACATCGCCGACTCCAAGATGCTCGGCACGAAGGGCTGCATAGTGCGCACCGAGGCCGAGGGGGCCACCGCCGAGGAACTGGAGCGCGAGGTGAAGTACCTGCTGCGCATGTGGGACACCATACAGGCCCGCTACGACTCCTCGCGGCCGCCCGCCCTGCTGCACAAGGACATGGACCTGACCCTGCAGGTGGCGAGGGACATACTTTCCGACGACGTGTCCATCTACATGCTGGACAACAAGGAAGACTACGAGGCTACCGCCGAGTTCGTGGCCAAGATCTCGCCGTCCCTCAGGGAGCGGGTGAAGTTCTACGACGGCAAGACGCCCATCTTCAAGGCCTTCAACATAGACAAGAGCATAGACGAGCTCCGCAAGATAAAGGTGGAACTGCCCAACGGCGGCAGCATCATCATACAGGAGGCCGAATCCCTCTGCGCCATAGATGTCAACACGGGCCGCTTCACCGGCTCGCGCTCGCAGGAGGAGACGGTCACCATGACCAACATAGAGGCCGCGGGGGAGGTGGCCCGGCAGCTGCGCCTGCGCAACATAGGCGGCATCATCGTTATAGATTTCATCGACATGAAAAAGGCCTCCAACCGCCACAAGGTGGTGGACGCGCTGGAACACGCGGTAAAGCGCGACAGGGCCAAGATCAGGATACTGCCCATAACGCGGCTGGGCCTGGTGGAGATGACCCGCGAGCGCAAGCGCGAAAGCACGGTCAGCCTGCTTACCGAGGAATGCCCCGAATGCCACGGTTCCGGCAGGGTGCTTTCCAGCGAGAGCATCCGGATAAAGATACAGCGCGAGATACTGAACCTGACGCTCGGCCGCCCCGGCGGCAACCTGCGCATGGTGGTCCACCCGCTGCTGGCCGAAGTGCTTAAGAAAAAGCAGGACATGATGGAGAAGAACGTGCACAGGAGCCTGAAGATCTTTTCGGACCCCCAACTGACCTGGGAGGACTACAGGATCATCCTGGAGTAGCCCGGAGCCGGAATTCAGAAGCCGGAATGATGCGGCGTTCCGCTATTCTGGATCCTGTCTTCTTGATTTTTAAGAACGAGAGGGAATCGCTTATGATGAGAAGGTATCTTGGAAGTATCTTGACGCTGGCTCTTATGCTGGGCCTGGCCGCGGCGGCGCACGCCAAAGTGGACCAGGTGACCTACATGAAGAACGGGGCCTACGTGGGGAAGATCGGGGCGTATATCCTGAACGGGGCCCTTTACATCGACGCGGCCGCCTCCGCCAAGCTGATGGGGGGGAAGATCTACTGGTATCCCGTCAGCGGCAAGCTGATGCTGCAGAACAAGGGCAACAAGGTGCTGTTCTTCATGAAATCGGACGAGGTGATGATAAACGATTCCAAGGTGGCCATGCCCAACCCGCTCATAGTGAGGGGCGGCAAGGCGTTCCTCGTGATGGATTTCTTCGTGTCGAAGCATTTCGCCCGCGCCTTCGGCTTCAAGCTCGATTATAATCCCGCGGTCGGGGTGCTTTCCGCCCAGCAGAAGATCAACATCAGCTCCGTCAACCACTTTTCCTACAAGGAAAAGACCAGGGTCGTGCTGTACCTGGAAGAGCCCCTGGATTACCAGACCTCCCAGAAAGAGAACCTCTTCTCCATTACCGTGCCCGGCGGTGTGGCGCAGGAAGAGGACAAGATCGCCATATCCGACGGCGTCATACGCAGCGTGGACATCTTCCAGGAGAACAAGATGGCGCGCGTGGTGCTGACGCCGGACGACAACTTCGGCAAGGTGACCTCCTTCAAGCTGTCCCATCCCGACCGGCTGGTGTTCGATATCGCGAAAGCGGTGCAGCCTATCCCCCAGAGCATCAGCGCCCCGGCCCCGGAAGCGGCCCCGGCGCCGCTCACCGGCGCGCCCGTGAAAATCATTAACCCGCTGGCCGCCGTAGCCGCCCCGGCGCCTGTCCCCGTACCGGTGGAGACCGCTGTTTCCACCGAGCCGTCGGCGGAGGGCTATGAATCCGTAATCAACATCCCGGACAAGATGGTGCTGAACAAGGCGGGCAGCAAGCGGATAGTGATAGACGCGGGGCACGGCGGCAAGGACCCCGGCGGCAAGAGGAACTTTGGGCTCAAGGAAAAGGAGCTGAACCTGCTTGTGGCCAAAGAGCTTTACACCCTGCTCAAGGACGAGGCGATCTTCGACGTGCTTATGACCAGGACCTCGGACTTCTTCATCCCGCTGGCCGACCGCTCCAGGATAGCCAACGAGTTCAAAGCGGACGTTTTCATTTCCATACACGCCAACGCCAACCGCGACCGCAGGGAAAAAGGCTTCGAGGTCTATTTCATGTCGGAGCGCGCCTCGGACCCCTGGGCGGCCGAGGTGGCGGATTATGAAAACTCCGTAGTCGGCCTGGAAGAGGGGGACTCCGTCTACGACCCCGCCGCGCTGCTGCTGCACAACCTGGCCAGGAACGAATATATAAACGAGGGCAGCCAGCTGGCGGGCCTGGTGTCCAACGAACTGCAGAAAAGCACTCCTTTCGTGAACAGGGGCGTGAAGCAGGCGGCTTTTTACGTCCTCAGGGGAACCTACGCCCCGGGCATACTGGTGGAACTGGGTTTTATGACCAACGCCAAGGACCAGAAAGACCTGAACGACAAGAAGGTCAGGACCAAAGTGGCCGGCGCCATCTACAGGGGCGTAATGAAGTACGCGCAGATGAAGAAATGGCGGTGAGCCGCCGGTAGTCTATGAAAAATCGTGAAAGGCCGATAGGGATCTTCGATTCGGGCCTCGGCGGGCTTACGGTGTTCAAGGAAGTGCGGAGCCTGATGCCCGGCGAAGACCTGATCTATTTCGGAGACACCGCCCGCGTGCCGTACGGCACCAAGTCCAAAGAGGCGGTCATAGCGTTCTCGAAGGAGATCGCGGGCTTTCTTTCCGCCCGCGGCGTGAAGCTGCTGGTCATAGCCTGCAATACCGCCAGCTCCCTGGCGCTGGAGGAAGTGCGCAGGATAACGCGCGTTCCGGTGATAGGCGTCATCGAGCCGGGCGCGCGCGCGGCGCTGGCCTCGGCTTCGGCCGGGCGTATACTGGTGACCGGCACTGCGGCCACCGTTGCCAGCGGCGCCTACAGGAAAGCCATCAGGAAACTGGCCCCCGGCGCCGTCGTCCTTGAAAAAGCCTGCCCGCTTTTCGTGCCGCTGGTGGAGGAGGGCTGGTGCGGCAAGAAGGTCACGGAGCTGGTGGCCGCCGAATACCTGGCCCCCCTGAAGAAGAGGGGGATCGGCACCGTGATACTCGGCTGCACGCATTACCCGCTGCTGAAAAAGATGATAGCCAGGGCGCTGGGCGGCCGCGTCAGGATAGTGGATTCGGCCAGGACCGCCGCCCAGGAAGTGCAGGCCGAGCTCCGGGCCAGGTGAACCCGGCCCGCCGAGGCCGGGAGAGCTTCATAGCCAGCGACGCCCCGGACAAGTTCAAGGCGCTGGCGTTCAGGCTCTTGAAGATAAAAGTGCGGAAAGTGGAAGTGAAAAGATTTTAGCCGCCCGCAGTTAGCCAAACCCCCGCATATTTAATAAAATGATTAGCAGGACGGCCGGGCGCGCTTTGTAGCCGCGCGCTGACGCCGGGCGTCCCCGGTTAGGGAGGAATATCATGAAGATCAGGGTCATTTTCCCGTTGCTGCTGGCGTTCAGCCTGGGGCTGTGCGCCGTCTGGGCCAAGGACAGCACCGCCGCCCCGGCCAAGAAAGCCGAGCCGGCCGCCGCGGAACCCCAGAAAACGCCTGCCCCGGCCCCCAAAAAAGAGGTTAAACCCGCCGAGCCCGAGGAAGAGGGCAGCGTGATGATAGATTCCAAGGCCGGCGACGCGGAACCCGGGGAAGAGCCGGAGTACCGGCCCCGCTCCCAGGGCGAAGCGGACGAAGTGAACGTGCCCGGCGGCCTGCCCGTCTCCTACGGGTTCCTTAAAGGCACCCTCACCGAAGGCGGGCGGAACCTCCTGGTCTTCGAGAACGAGGACGGCACCATCACTTTCGTGCAGGTTACGGTGGGCAAGAGCGCGGCCGCCTGGAAGCTGGTGGCCAGGATACGCAGGAGCCTGGACTGACCGCCCTTCTTAAATTGCTAGAATAGGTTTAGAGGTGGATTATGAAAAGAAAAGACCTTGTAAGGTATCTGGAACAGAAAGGCTGCGTGCTTTCAAGAGAGGGGGGGAAATATTCGGTGTTCAGCAACCCCGTCACCAACAAGGAAATACCGGTCACCCGTCATAACGAGATAGCCGATTTTACCGTAAAGAAAATATGCAAACAGCTGGGTTTAGAGCCCCCGAGATAAGCTTTCTTGGGGCCGCTCTCGCCCTCCTCACCGCCTGCGCGGCCTCCAGGCCGGACATAATACAGGTGGGCCCCTGGTTCGCCCCGAAATCGCCCGAACAGGTGGAAGTATTCTCCTCCCGGAATGAAACCAGGCAGCCCTGGGGGGCTATCGCCATCATACACAGCGCCAGGTTCCCGGCCGGCAGCAAGGCCTCCGTGGCCGGCGCGAAAAAACAGGCCAGGAAGATGGCTGCCGGGATCGGCGCCGACGGCCTCATAGTGGTGGAAGAAACCGTCAACCAGGAGCCCGGTCTGGGTAACTACCAGGAGCCGGAAGTTTTTGTAAGCGCGCTCGCCTTCAAATATGCCGCCAACGTCTCCACTCCCGCCGCCCCCGCCGCCAAATAGCGCCCCGGCAAAGGTCGCCTATGAGCCGGGCGAGGCGCGCCTGTGGGGCGGACGCGGGATAGTGATAGACCTCTTCAGGTTCTCCAACACGGTCTGCGCGCTCTTAAAGAGCGGCAGGACGGACGTCCGGGTCTATTCCAGCCCGGACCACGCGGCCGCGGTCAAGGCGCGGGAGAAGGGTTCGGACCTTTTTTCGGAGATAGATTTCCCTCCTTCGGTGGACAAGTACGACAATTCGCCGCACACCGCACTTTACGGTTCCGATCCGGCGCGGCCGGCGCTGGTGGTCACTAATTCCGGCTCGCCGGCCGTCATAGCGCTGGGCCGGGCCCGCGAGGTGCTCATCGGCTGTTTCGCTAATATGCCGTACCTGGCCGAGTACTGCCGCAGGTCGCCGATGGAGACGCTGATAGTGCCGGCCTGCCTGTATTACAACCGGGCGCACGTGGAGGATTTTATCTGCGCGCGCGCGCTGGCCGACGCGCTGGCGGGCAGGGATTCTTTCGAGGCCGCGGTAGAGGAGATACATAACAGCTCCAGGGTGCTGGATTTCCTGGCGGGGCGGCCGGAGACCGGCAGGAAGGACATGGACCTGATGCTGAAGAAGGGGAACCTGGCCGTGGTGCCCCGGATAGAGGTGCGGGAAGTGTTCGGCATGGCGCAGGACGTGTACCGGCCGGAAGGCTGGAAAGCGGGTAGCCTGGAAGGGTAAAAGGGTTAATTTAATATGGTCCGTCATTCCGGCGAAAGCCGGAATCCAGTTATGAAAAAGCAAAAAGCGGTTGTGCTGTTTTCCGGCGGGCTCGATTCCACAACGGCGCTCTGCTGGGCGCTGAAGCGGGGCTACGAGTGCCTGGCGGTTTCGTTCGCTTACGGGCAGCGGCACGCCAAAGAGAATCGGAGCGCGGCCAGGATAGCGCGGCTGCTGGGAATAAAGCTTTACAATATCAGGCTGGATTTTCCGTGGCTGTCGTCCAGTTCGCTGGTGGACGCCGGTAAGCGGCTTCCGGAAGTAAAGCTGGCAAAAATAGGGGGCGGCGGGGTCCCGTCCACTTATGTGCCGGGGAGGAACCTGGTTTTCGCGTCGATAGGTGTGTCGCTGGCGGACGCTGTGGGCGCTGCGGCGGTGGTGATGGGACCGAATGTGATAGATTTTTCCGGCTACCCGGATTGCCGCCCTGCCTTTTACAGGGCGCTGGAGAAAGCGGTAACGGCTGGGACGAAGCGGGGCGCGGGCGGGGAGAAGATAAAACTTTTGACGCCGCTGATCAGGATGAGCAAGAGGGATATTATCAGGATGGCGGTGAAGCTGAAGGCGCCGCTGAAGTACACCTGGTCGTGCTACGCCGGCGGCTCGCGCCCGTGTGGGAAATGCGATTCCTGCAAGTTGCGGGCAAAGGGATTCAAGGAAGCGGGGATACCCGATCCGGCGCTGAAATGAATTTGATATCAATGATTGTCGGGTTCGCGGGTCCTGTCGGCGGAATGGCTCGTCAGGCACGGGGTCGGCCACACCGTGGCCGCCCCTCCTCACTCAGTCGTCGCGCTTACGCAAGCTCCTCCCTCCGTGAGGGCCTTCCTCGCCATCTCCGCCGCCACCCGCTCCAATTGAAAAAGTTGTGCATTTTGCTGGTTGAAGCGTAATATGCCAAAGAAACATAAACTCCTGGTTCTCTTCCTTGCCCTTTTCATCGTCGTCTGCGGAAGCTATATATGGTTTCGTCAAACGCATATAGAAATATGGAATAAAGATAATCGTCCTTATGTCATTTTTCCGAAAGGCAATATGGCGATTTATTATATCTTTAGACCCTTAAGCTATGTTGATGGCAAGATAACAGGAATGGGTTTCCATATAGGTCCACATCAGTAATTACTTAATTTCTAAAGTTGTATTTATGAAACAGCGCGTCACTTTAACATCTGTAATAATTACCATAATAGCCGTCCTCTATTATCTGCTTATTTTCAATGATGGAAGCCCTAACACTGATGAGGCTAAGAAGCAGTTTCAGTTATTGTATCCAGATGTCCGCATTATTTCTGTTGATTACGCCATGACTGAGGTCGTTGCTGTCAGTTTTCTTTTCCGTTATCAAAAACCAAACAGTAATACAATAAAAACAATTGAAATACAATTCATGGATATTGACAATACAAAACATTGGCGTCCAAGTCCTCCCCCACCAAAAGAATTGCCTTAATGTATGAATAAAGCAAGCATCGCTGAAATTTTCGTTTCTATACAGGGCGAAGGGCTTTACGCCGGGCAGAAGCAGGTGTTTGTAAGGTTCGCGGGGTGCGACCTGGGGTGCGATTACTGCGACGAGCCGGCGGCGAAGGGCGGGGGCAGGGAGATGCCGCTGGCGGCGGTGAAGAAGGAACTGGAGGCGCTGGCGCTGAGGGATAAGGCGCGCGCGGTTTCTTTCACCGGCGGTGAGCCGCTGCTGCAGGCGGGGGCCGTGCTGGAGCTGGCGCGGTTCGCGCGGAGGCTGGGGCTGGAGACGCATCTTGAGACCAACGGGACGCTTTGGCGGGAACTGGCCAAAGTGGTGAAGGCGTTCGACGTGGTGGCGGCGGATATAAAGCTGCCGGGAACATCGGGAAAGGTTTTCTGGGCCGAGCACAGGAAATTCCTGGCGCTGGCCGGGAAGAAGGCTTTCGTTAAGGTGGTGGTGACCTCCAAGACCCCGCCGGCAGAGTTCAAGATGGCCGTGAAACTAGCCGCCGCGGTGGCGCCGCGGATGCCGTTCTATATACAGCCGGTCACCGCCGGCAGCGGTGTAAAACCTCCTTCGGAGGCGCGGCTGGACGCTTTTTATCATATCGCCATAGGGAAGCTGTATACGGTAAGGATACTTCCGCAGCTGCATAAGCTGTGGGGGATAAAGTAGCAAGGAAGGGGCCGGGGACTGTCCCCTTTACCGGCGAGCGAAGCGAGCGGTAGAAGGGGACTGTCCCCTGAACTCTTAAGAATGAGGAGCATACTATGGACGAAGAATCCTGGCTGGTGGACTGCCCGCTCTGCAAGGCGCGCATCGAGATCTCGAAGAAGACCGGGAAGGTGCTCAGGCACTGGGAGAAGCCGCAGGTGAAGGAGGGCGGGGACCAGATGAAGGACGCGCTTGAAAAGATAAAGAAGGATAAATCCCGGCTGGACGATTACTTTTCCAAAGCCAAGGGCGACATGGACGCGAAGAAGAAGGAGCTGCTGGACAAGTTCGAGAAGGAAAAGAAGCGCATAAAGGATTCCGGCGACACCTCCCGCCCCATCAACCCGATGGACCTGGACTGAATGAACGGCGCGCCCTCCCCGGCCGCGGGGATCTCATTCAAGGCCGCGGCGGTCCTGGCCTGTGTTTTTCTGGCGGCGCACCTCGCGCTCGGTTCGCTGGCCGTCCGCAGGCTGGCCCCGACCTATGACGAGGGGTATCACCTGGCCGTCGGCTACGCCAATTTCATTTCGGGGGAAAGGTGGCTCGGCGTCACCCGTGATAACCCGCCCGGCGCGCGGGACTGGGCGGCCGTTCCCCTTATGCTGCTGCGGCCGGCTGTCTTCGGCAAGGACGCCGCCGGGAAGAATCCGCACGAGCTCGGCGACCTTCTGCTGCGCGCCGAACCCGCGCGGCCGGACCGCCTGCTGAACATATGCCGCCTGTTCCTGCTCTGGACTCTCAGCCCGCTGCTGGCCTGGTTCCTGTTCCGCTGGGCGGGCGAAGCGGGCGGGCCCTCCGGGGCCGCCGCCGCTGTCTTCTGCCTCGCTTTCTCTCCCTTCATCCTGGCCAACGCCGCGCTGACCACGATAGACATGGCCATGGCGGTGTCGATGTTCGCCTCGGTCTATCTCTTCCGCCGCGCGCTTTTGCCGCCCGTCCCGCGCCTGCGGGAGGAGCTCGCCGCCGGCGCGGCCCTGGGCCTGGCGCTGACCGTCAAATACAGCGCGATAGCGCTGCTGCCCGCGCTGCCTTTGGCCGGCGCCGCGTATCTTTTCGCCGTCAAGGCGCCGGCGATGTGGAAAAGGCTGGGCCGCGCTACGGCGGCGGCGTTCTGCACGGCCGCCGTGGTACTGGCGCTGGTCTGCGGGTGGCACGGCCTGGGGGTATATTGGACCGGCCTGTCGGAAGTCCTCTGGAAGATCGGGCCGGGCGGCTGGCGGCCCGCGTATTTTCTGGGGCAGAGTTCGGCCGAAGGTTTCGGCTGGCGTTTTTATGTCTGGGCTTTTTTGCTTAAGACCCCCGTCCCGTTCCTGCTGGCGCTGCCCTTTGCCGCGCGGGCCCTGCTGAAGGGCAGGGGGGACGGAAAAGGCGTCGCGGACCTGGCGGCCTTCGCCGTGCTGCCGCCCGCGCTGCTGTTCGCGGCTGCCTGCTCTTCCAAGCTCCAGAGCGGCCTGCGCTACGTTATCGCCGTGTATCCCTTCCTTTTCCTGCTCGTCGGCGCGGGGGCGGCCCGCCTGGCCGGCGCCGGCCGGAATATAACCAAGGCCGTGCTGGGCGTCCTGGCGGCCTGGTATGTCGGCGCCGCCGTCCATATACATCCGCATTACCTCGCCTATTTCAATGAGCTGGCGGGCGGGCCGTCGAAAGGTTACAAGTATTTCGTGGATTCGAACTTCGATTGGGGCCAGGGCCTGAAAGAACTCGGGGAGTACGTTGAAAAGCGCGGCGGCCCGGCGGTCTATCTCTCGTATTACGGAACGGCCGACCCGCATTCCTACGGCATCCGCTACGCCGCGGTCGCCGGTTTCACCGAGCTGCCCCGTGCCGGGGATGTCCTCGACCCCTCCCGCGAGAAGCCGCTGCTTTTCGCCATCTCGGCTACGAACCGCGTCCCCTTCGTCTATGACGACGAAAATGTAATGGCCTGGCTGGATGAGCTTACCCCCGAAACCGTGATCGGGCACACTATCTTCGTCTACGATCTTTCCGGCCGGCCGGACGCGCTGGCGAAGGTGTTCGATATCCTGGCCAGGCAGAACAACATGGCCAACGCCGAAAAGCTGGCCGCCTGGCTCTCCGCGAACCATCCCGGCGCGCTGAAGAACGCTCCCGGCCTGGCCCGGGTCCGTTTCTACCAGGCCCTAGATTCCGCCCGGCGGGGCGAACAGGCGCAAGCCGCCGGGTATTACCGGGCGGCGCTGAAGATCGATCCCGATCTCGCCGAAGCCCACTACAACCTTGCCCTGGACCTGGCCGGGCGCGGCAAGCCGGGCGAGGCCGCCGGCCACTACCGGGAGGTCATAAGGATAGATCCCGGTTTCGCGGCCGCCCACTATAATCTCGGTATTATCCTGGCGGCGCAGGGCAGGCGTGAAGAGGCGGAAAAACACTACCGGCAGGCCCTGCAGCTCGATCCCAAAATGAACGCGCCGGCGCCGGCCGCGCGCAAATAGCGCGGATAGCGGCCCTTTCTCCCCGCGAACCGCGGCGCCGGCGGGTTTTTTTCATTGGAAAACCACTCCAAAAAACCTAGAATATAACCACATGCACGAAGATTTGCAAGAGATCCTGATATCCGAAGGTGAGCTGCAGGAACGCATCAAGAAGCTGAGCGCCGAGATCTCCGAGGCGTACAAGGGCAGGTGCCTGACGCTGGTCGGCGTGCTGAAGGGGTGCGTGCTCTTCCTGTCCGACCTGCTGAAGCAGCTTAAGGTGGAGACCAACGTCGATTTTATAATGCTTTCCTCCTATTCGGGCACGCAGTCCACCGGCGTGGTCAGGACCATACTGGACCTGAAGCAGAACATAGAGGGCCGCGACGTGCTGATAATAGAGGACATAGTGGACTCCGGCCTGACCATGAATTACATGCTGAAGAACCTGAAGACGCGCGGCCCGAGATCGCTGGAGATCTGCACCCTGCTGGACAAGCGGCCCTGCCGGAAAGCCAAGGTGCCGATAAAATACGCGGGCTTCGTCATCCCGGATAAATTCGTGGTCGGCTACGGCCTGGACTATAACGAGCGCTACAGGAACCTGCCGTACATAGGCGTGCTTAAAAGCTCGGCGCTCTAGCGGTAACAACAAGGGAAACACATGCCACTGAAAAAAAATTTGAAGCAGATGATGTTCTGGGCGCTGACATTCATAATGTTCATCGCCGTCTACCAGAACGTGAAGAACGTGGAGCGGGAAAAAGAGTTCCCCTACTCTGAATTCAAGGCCAAGGTGAAGGCCGGCCAGATCACGCAGGTGACCATCCGCCCGGACCTCATCAAGGGCGAGTTCATGGACGGCGACAAGAAAACGCCTTTCCATACCATCCCGCTGGCGGACGACAAGCTTATAGGGGATATGGAAGCCGCCGGGGTTAAGAGCTTCTCCGGCGAGGCCGACAAGACCTGGATAACCAGCCTGATCCTGAACGTGGGCTGGATAGTGCTGTTCGTGTTCCTGTGGTGGTTCCTGTTCATCCGGCAGGCGCAGATGGGCGGCAAGCAGGCCATGTCCTTCGGCAAGTCCCGCGCCAAGCAGCAGGACCTGAAAAAGCAGAAGGTCACTTTCAAGGACGTCGCCGGCTGCGACGAGACCAAGGAAGAGCTGCGCGACATAGTCGATTACCTGAAGAACCCCAAAAAATACAAGCTGCTCGGCGGCGAACTGCCCAAGGGCGTGCTGCTGTACGGCCCCCCGGGCACCGGCAAGACGCTGCTGGCCCGCGCCATCGCCGGCGAGGCCGGCGTGCCCTTCTTCACCTCCTCGGGCTCGGAATTCGTGGAGATGTTCGTGGGCGTCGGCGCCTCCCGCGTCAGGGACCTTTTTGAAAGGGCCAAGAAAAGCGCGCCCGCCATCGTCTTCGTGGACGAGCTGGACGCGGTGGCCCGCGCCCGCTTCGCCGGCATAGGCGGCGGCCACGACGAAAGGGAACAGACCCTGAACCAGATGCTGGTGGAGCTGGACGGTTTCGAAGCCAACGACGGCATAATCCTGATAGGCGCCACCAACCGGCCCGACGTGCTGGACCCGGCGCTGCTGCGGCCCGGCCGCTTCGACCGCCGCATCAACGTGCCCATCCCCGACATCAAGGGCCGCAACGAGATCCTGCACGTGCACGCCCTGAAGGTCAAGATGGGGCCGGACACCGACCTGAACGTCATAACCCGGCACACGCCCGGCTTCGTCGGGGCCGACCTGGCCAACATAATCAACGAGGCCGCCATACTCGCGGCCAAGAAAGAGCGCAAAGCCGTGGAGCAGAAGGACATCGAAGAGGCCATCGAGAAGATGATAGCCGGCCCGCAGCGGAAGTCCCGCATCATCTCCGAGAAGGAAAAGGGCATAGTGGCTTACCACGAGGCCGGCCACGCGCTGGTCGCGCAGCTGCTGCCCGGCTCCGACCCGGTCCATAAGGTGTCCATCATCCCCAGGGGCCCGGCGCTGGGCTACACCCTGCAGCTCCCGCTGGAGGACAAGTACCTGACCTCCAGGACCGAGATAACCAACAAGCTTTCCGTGCTGCTGGCCGGCCGCGCGGCGGAAGAACTGATCTTCAACGAAAGCACCACCGGCGCCACCGACGACCTTTCCAAGGTGACCGCCTACGCGCAGAAGATGGTCACCGAGTTCGGGATGAGCGACATGATAGGCCCGCTCTCGCTCAAGAAGGACGAGTCCGAGGTCTTCCTGGGCCGCGACCTGATGCGCCAGGCGGGCTATTCCAACGAAACGGCCAAGAACGTGGACGACGAGGTCAAGCGGATCGTGATGGAATGCTACAAGCGGTCCAAGGACATCCTGACTTCGCATAAGCGCGCGCTGGACGCCATCGCCGCGAAGCTGATAGAGAAAGAAGTGATAGACGCGGCCGAGATGGTCGACATCCTGAAGGGCCTGGAGGGCGCCGCCGCATGATCCCAGAAGCCGTGCAGGGCATAGATTACGCCAGGTACCTGACCTACCTGCGCAACGTCTTCGACGTCTTCGTGGTTTACTACATCATTTACCGGCTCATCCTGCTGATAAAGGGCACCCGGGCCATGAACGTGGTCTGGGGCGTTTTCGTGCTGGCCATCATCACGGCGTTCGCCAACTTCCTGAAG
>CAZJUL010000054.1:4855-13018 GCA_964549095.1 uncultured Elusimicrobiaceae bacterium | reverse complement strand
CGTGCCGATGGACTCGCCGCCCTTCCACGGCCTTTCGCCGGTAAGCATCTCGTAGAGCGTCACGCCCAGCGAGAAAAGGTCGGCGCGGCCGTCCACTTTCTTGCCGGCTATCTGCTCGGGGCTCATGTAATACGGCGTGCCCAGCACGGTGCCGGTGGCAGTCTTGGAGGATTCGGTGATGCGGGCTATGCCGAAGTCGGCCACCCTGATGGTGCCGTCCTCGAGCAGCATGATGTTGGCCGGCTTGATGTCGCGGTGCACCACGCCGTTCTTATGCGCGTAGCCCAGCGCGTCGGCGGACAGCGCCATGTATTCCAGCACCTTCGGTATCGGCAGCAGGGTGGCCTTGGTGGCCCATTTCTTCAGGTCGTCGCCCTTCAGCAGTTCCATTGCTATGTAGGCGATGTCCTGCTCTTCGCCGGCGTCGTAGATCTTGACTATGTTCGGGTGCGTCAGGTTGCCGGCGGCCTGCGCCTCGCGGAAGAAGCGGTCCTTCTGCTCCTTCATGGCGTGCTCTTCCAGGCCTTCCTCGAAGCGCATCGTCTTTATGGCCACGGTCCGGTTTATCTTGGGGTCCTTGCCCAGGTAGACAATGCCCATGGCGCCCTTGCCCAGCTCCTTGGTGATCTCGTAGCGGCCGAGCGTCGGCACGGTGGTGGAGCCGGCCACCAGCATGGTCGCGTCCCCCCCGCCCTTCGCGGCGCCGCCAATGGAGCCGCCGAACACGGCGCCGTCGGAGGCTTTGGTGAGCATCTCTATCTTGTTCTGTATGTCCTTGTATTTCGGGTCGGAGGTGGCTATGTGCCCGTAGACCGTGGCCGCCTTGTTGAACTGGCGCTTGCGCTCGAAGTCCAGCGCCAGGTTGTACAGCAGCTCTTTCATGTTGTCGTCCACCGGGCAGTTCCTGAACTTGTCGAAAGCGAGGTCCAGCATGCCCTGACCCTGGAAAGACAGGCCCAGCATCTTGTTGGTCTCTATCGCGGAGCCTTCGATGAGTTCTTTTTTCTTTTCCGTGGTGAAGAACCGCATCGACACTATCAGGATATAGCCGGCCACCAGCAGGAAGACCGGGTACATCACCTTCAGCCACAGGCCCTTGGAGGTAAAGAAGTAGGTGCCGGTGCCTATGAGGGCCGCCAGCAGGACCGCGGCGCAGACCGCGCCCAGCCCCGCTTTCAGCCGCGGCAGCAGCAGCGTTATGAACAGGCCGGCGAAGATGATAAGCGCCAGTTCAGCGTTGGAGGCCCAGTCGGGCATGGTTATGTAGTGGCCGTTCAGGATGTTCTCTATGACGTTGGCCGAGAACTCGGCGGCCGGCATGTTCTTCTCGACGGGTGTCACGTAAAGGCTGCCGATGCCCTGCGCCGTGAGGCCTATCAGCACTATCTTGCCCTTGAAGGCCTCCGGGACCACCTTGCCGTTTATCACGTCGTAGAAGGAATAATATTTGAAGGAGGACTGGCTTTTGTTGAAGGCGATGAGCATCGTGGAGGCGGCGTCCAGCGGGATCTGCTGCTTGCCGATCTTGAAGGCCAGGCCCGGGGTCAGCGAGGATTCGGCGCTGGTGTACTTCAGGTGGGCGCGCGCTATCTCGGCGGCGAAGGACGGGTAGAAGCTCTGGTTGTAAAGAATATAAGGAGTCTCTTTCCTCACCGCCCCGTCGGTGTCGTTGAACACGTTCACGTGGCCGATGCCGGCCGCGGAGGAGGCGAGGATGTCCACGGGTATGGTGACGGCGGAACCTTCCAGTGACGCCTCGTCGCCGCCCCCCGGGGCCAGCGCCACGGGCGCCGCGAATTTCTTGACCCAGTCCGGCTCGGGGGCCGGCTTGGTGGCCTCGCCGGTGGCGAAATACATCGGGAGCACCACGTTGCCCGCCCCGGTTATGGCGGCCGAGAGTTTCGCGTCGTTGTCCATTTCGTGCCGCGTCTCGGTCAGGATCCTGTCGAATTCGGATTCCTTCGTGGTCTCCTTGATCTTCTTCGCCGCCACCAGCTCCTGGTATTTAAGCCGCAGCCGCTCCGTCACTTCCAGGTCCTTGTTCGTTTCCGGCTCCGAGAACAGGATGTTCAGGCCTATCACCGAAGGCTTGGCGCTGTCGGTGGAGAGCCAGGTCAGCATGTCGGCGACCTTGGAGCGCGGCCAGGGCCAGCGGCCTATCTTGGAGATGCTTTCGTCGTTTATCTCGATGATGGCGATGTCGCTCTTCGAGAGGACCTGGGCGCTGAGCTGGGCGCGGAAATCGTAGAACTTCAGTTCGAGCGGCTCCAGGGCCGTGCCGGTGAAATAGAAGAACAGGGTGGCCACCGTCAGCACGATGCCCCAGAGGGTGTTTGAAACGATGAACTTTTTCACTGGTGAAACCTCCGTTCTTTAAGACCGGTCCGCGTCCGTCTCGTCGGGGAAGAACGTCTCCTGCACGAAATAAACGTTGGCCATGAAACACAGGAAAAGCGCTATCAGCACCAGCCCGGCGGTGTTGACCAGGTTCTCGAACAGCCTGGAATTGAGCAGCTTGTAATATTCGGCTTCGGCTTCCTTGGCTAGCGCCGCGGGCGCGATGGGCTGCACCTTGTCCGGCGAGGGCGGCGGCGGCTTGATGATGGGGTTGCCCTCCAGGTCGTATTCGGGTATCGCGTTCCTGAGCTGCGCGAGCTGCGCCTGGTATTTCGCCTGGGCTTCCCTGTTGAGGGCTTCCACCCGGAACGATTCGCTCTTCAGCCTGGTTTCCGTCATCGCGGCTATCTGCGGGGTGTTGAACATCACGCAGACCAGGGCGTTGGCGAGCAGGAAGAAGAAGACGGCGAAGCTCTTGGAGCTGAAGACGGCGCCCAGCCCCGCCAGCGCGCAGGCCCCGGCGAGCAGCATTGAGGCCTTGTCCGGGGTTATGTCCAGCCCGCCCTTGAAATAGGTATACGCCAGGAAGACCGAGAGGGCGTAGGCCAGCAGGGCCGCGGCCTTGGCGCTCCAGTGGTCTATGAAGGCGGCCTTGGAGGCCGCCAGGTAGAGGCACAGGGCGTAGATCAGCCCGTTGGCGGGCGAGATCATGTTCTTAAGCGCGGTGCTGACGGAGAAGAAGGCCTTGGAGACCATATCCAGGTTTTCCGGCGCCGGCACGTAGATCCCGCCGGCGTAAGCCGAGAGCGCCGCGGCCAGGATGAACAGGGTGTGCAGGCCGGTGAATTTGCGCGGTTTCAGCACTATGGCCCAGATGACCAGCCCCAGCCCCGCCGCCAGCGCTATGCCGGCGCCGACGGGGTTCAGGGTCAGCGGGG
Source organism: uncultured Elusimicrobiaceae bacterium (assembly GCA_964549095.1). GTDB lineage: Bacteria > Elusimicrobiota > Elusimicrobia > Elusimicrobiales > UBA9959 > JAHJSU01. The sequence goes on along the minus strand of CAZJUL010000054.1, from coordinate 9,743 downwards.
AAGAGAGGGAAGAGGCCAGGTCCGCCCCGGGCTTGCCGACGGCGCCCGCCAGCAGGAAGGCGGCCATGGCCGCGAAAGAGGCGCAGGCGTGCAGCGCCGTCTTCACGGAATTGTAGAGGCGCGGCATCTGGAGCTTCTGGTTCTCCGGCGGCGCCAGGGGCGCCAGCGGGGATTTGTACTGGCCCGGGGACGACTCAACGGGCTTGGACTTGGACGGGGACGCCGGCAGGATGCGGTCGGAGATCAGCGGGGCCGGCGCCGGCTGTCCGCCGGGGGGCGGCGGAGGAGGCGGCGGGCCTCCCGCGGCCAGGCGCGCGGAGATCTCGGGTATTTCAATGTTGCGCTCGTTCGAGATGGCTGTGCCGTCCTTTTCGGCCGCCATAAAGTGGTTGATGGCCTCAATGGCTTCGGCCGCGGTCTGGTACCTTTCGTCCGGCTTCTTGCGCATCAGCTTTTCAAGGAAGCGGGAGATCCAGAGCGGAGTGTCCGGCTTGTAGACCAGCACGTTAGGGAAGGGGTCGCTGATGTGCTTGTGTATGACCTCTATGGCGCTCTTGCCGTCGAAAGGATACTTGGCGGTCAGCAGGTAGAAATAGGTGGCGCCGGTGGAGTAAAGGTCGGCCCGGTGGTCCACCTTCGCGGCCAGGCCCTGCTCGGGCGACATGAAATAGGCCGTGCCCACCATTTCGCCGGCTATGGTCAGCTGCTTCTCCTCGTTTATGCTGCGCGCCAGGCCGAAGTCCACTATCCGGGGCTGGCCGTCCGTGCCCAGCAGGATGTTGGAGGGCTTGATGTCGCGGTGTATGATGGTGTGGGCGTGGGCGTGGCCCAGACCTTCCAGGACGCGTATGATTATCGAGGTCGCCGCTTCCGCCGACAGCGCGCCCTGTTCCGCCACTACGTCGGAGAGGGGCTTGCCGTCCACGTACGACATCACTATGAAGTAGGAGCCGTTCTCCTGGCCGAAATTGTAGACGTGCACTATGTTGGGATGTTCCAGCTTGGCGGCTGAGCGCGCCTCGCGCAGGAAGAACTCGATGTTGCGCTCCTCGCGCGCCAGGTCGGGAGAAAGCAGCTTGACGCAGACCATCTTGTCCAGCGCTTCGTGGCGGGCCAGGTAGACCGTGCCCATGCCCCCCTGGCCGAGCTTCTGCATTATCTTGCAGCCCGCCAGCATTGAGCCGGGGAACTTGTCCTGCGCCTGTCCGGTTTCGTCCATTAAAGTCTTCTGTCCTTCACGTAGATGCTGCCCTTCCTGTTCTGCTTTTCCTTGGCGTAGTGCTTCAGCTCCGCGGCGGTTTCCACTATCTTCGCGTAATGCTTCACGGCGCCCTTGGGCATTATGACGGCGACGGTGAGCGTCATTATGGGGAAATCCCTGGTCTTGTTGTTCCTGTCCTGCGTGGTTATGAAGCCCCTCGCCGCGTCGTCGTCAGTGTAGAACGAGGGTATCAGGGTGTCGAACTCCTCGGTAATGGCCTTCGCCGTCGCTTCCATCGCGTCCGGCGGGGTGACCAGCACGAAATCGTCCCCGCCGATGTGGCCCAGGAAATAATCCGGCCCGGAGGCGGCCTTCGCGGCGTCGCCAACCAGCGCCGCTATCCGCTTTAGAACTTCGTCCCCTTTCGCGTAGCCGTAAACGTCGTTGTAGGCCTTGAAATTGTCGGCGTCGATGTAGGCGAAGGCGAAAGGCTCGTTCGCGGTTATGCGCCTGGTCACTTCCTCTTCGATGGCCGGGCTGCCGGGCAGGTGCGTCAGCGGGTTAAGGGAAACGTCCGTGATCTTGCGCATTATGATGCGGTTGATGCGCGCGCGCAGCTCGCCCATGTCGAAAGGCTTGGTGATGAAATCGTCCGCGCCCAGCTCTATGGTGCTGATCTTGGCCTCCACTTCCGAAACCCCGCTCAGTATGACTATCGGTATATCGTGCGTGTCGGGGTTGGCCCGGATGGTCCTGCACAGGGCGTAGCCGTCCACCCCCGGCATCTTCAGGTCCAGCAGTATCAGGTCCGGCTTGGCGCCCGCGAGGAAACGCAGGACCTCCTCCCCGCGGAAGATGGTCACCACGTTGTAGTCGTATTTTTTGAGCACCGCCGATATCAGCGGGCCCAGGTTCGGGTCGTCGTCCACGACCAGCACTGTTTTATTCGGCAAACAGCCCCCGGCTTACATAATATTCGTAAAATCGCCTGAAAACCCCGGCGGACCTGACCCGCCGATCCGCAGCACGCCTTAAATTATAAAATATCTCTGTTAATGAATGCAATAAGACCGTCAGCATCGGGGACAGACCTTGACCCATGAATATCAGCGTCCGGTATGCTGCAGGTTGTTAAAAGCCGGGACAGCATCGTATGTTTCACTGATCAAGGTCTGTCCCCGTACCCTCAGCACCGCCTTGAATGTAACTTTGGATACACCCTTGACAAGTTCAAAAATTGCTGGTAGACTAGCTTTGTCAGGGCTGCCTCCCTCACCCTACCCCCCAAAAAGGCAGCCCTGCCTTTTTTTTGTCCGAACGGAATACCGAAATACAAACGGAGCGGGTGGCGGCGGAACTGGATAAGCAAAACCGTCGCGGAGGCCCGAGCTTGCGTAAGCGCGAGGGCCGAGTGACGAGGGGCGAGCACGGTGTGCGAGACCCCGTGTTTTGCGTTCCAGTCCGCCGACAGGACCCGCGAACCCTGTATGCTTCTCAGAAATGTAGAACCCTCCGCAAATTTTGGGTATAATCAATAATTAGAGGAATATTTTCAAGGAGTTTTCATGACCGATAAAGCCGACATGGAGCTGGCGGAAAGACTGCGGGCGGGACGGAAGAAACTGGCTTCCGAGATCGCGCGCGTGATAGTGGGGCAGGACCTGGTGATAGAGGACATCCTGATAACGCTGTTCGCCAGGGGGCACGCGCTCATCGTCGGCGTGCCCGGGCTGGCCAAGACCCTCCTGGTCTCCACGCTGGCCGGCATCCTGGACCTGAAATTCTCCCGCATACAGTTCACCCCCGACCTGATGCCCTCGGACATAACCGGCTACGAGATACTGGAGGACAACCCCGCGTCACGGGCCCGCAGCCTGAGGTTCGTCGAGGGCCCCGTGTTCGCCAACGTGGTGCTGGCCGACGAGATCAACCGCACGCCGCCGAAGACGCAGGCCGCGCTGCTGCAGGCCATGCAGGAATACAAGGTCACCTCCGGCGGCGAGACCCGGCCGCTGCCGCTGCCCTTCCTGGTGCTGGCGACGCAGAACCCCATAGAGCAGGAAGGCACCTACCCTCTGCCGGAAGCGCAGCTGGACAGGTTCTTCATGCAGATCAATATCGGCTACCCGGAGCTGGACGAGGAAAAGCGCATAGCGGCCGTCACCACCGGCTCCCCCCCCGCGGCGCTGGACAAAGTGCTGAGCGCGGGCGAGGTGAAGGCGCTGCAGGAGATCGTGCGGAAAGTGCCCGTGCCTGAAAGCTCGCTGGATTACGCGGTGAAGCTGGCGCGGATGACCCGGCCCGGCGCCGGTGCGCCGGAATTCGTGGAGAAATGGGTGACCTGGGGCGCGGGCCCGCGGGCCTCGCAGTCCCTGATCCTGGCGGCCAAGGCCAGGTGCCTGCTGGACGGGCGCTTCGCCGTTTCCATCGACGACATAAAGCGCTCCGCGCTGCCGGTGCTGCGGCACAGGCTGGTCATGAATTTCCAGGCCGAAGCCGAAGGCTACACCCCGGAAGCCCTGGTCAAAAAATTAATGGAAGGGGCCGGCTGACGCCGCGCCCCGGCTTCACGGAACTACCCGACCGATGCAACCCCGGCTGAAAAAAAACCTCCCGCTGCTCATCCTGGCCGCCGCCCTGTCCGCGGCCGTCTTCATCCAGTTCACGCGGAGCCATTCCGAAGCCGAGCGGCGCGAGAGGGTTTCCTGGACGGAGCTCGATATGATGCTCTCCGACGGGAACTCCGCCGGCGCGCTGGCGCTGCTGGACGGGCGCATCGCGGCCCATCCCAATAACGGGCTGCTGCATTATTTCAAGGCCCGGGTGCTGTTCGAAGAGGGCGAGAACTACAAGGCCCTGGCCGAGACGGAGAGAGCCCTGAAGCTGGGCTACCCGCAGACCGCGGCCTGGCAGCTGAAGGGCGTGCTCCTCGGCAGGAGGCTGGGAGATCATAAAAAGCAGGCGGAATTTTCGTCCAAAGCCCTTTCCCTGGACCCGTCCGACGACAGCTCCTACCTGCTGCGCGCCGAGGCCCGCGCCGCTTTAAAAGATTACGCCGGGGCGGCCCGCGACCTGACCAGTTACCTGGCCTTCTACCCGAAGGACGTCACCGCCCTGATCGACCGCGCGGCCGCCAATTACGAACTCAAGGACTACGCCGCGGCCCTTTCCGACGCCGGCAAGGCGCTGGCCCTGGACCGCAAAAAGGACTACGCCCATTACGTAGCCGGCCGGAGCCAGGCCGCGCTGGGCGACCTGAAGGGCGCCGCGGTCAGCTTCGCTTCAGCCATTGAGCTGAACCCCGAGCGCTACGAGTATTACCTCGCCCGGGCAGAGGCGTACGAAAAGCTGAACGATTTCTACGACGCGGCCTGGGATTACTCCACCGCGATGGCCGCGCCCGAAGTCAACTGCTGCGCCAGCTATTATTACCTGCTCGGTTCGAACATGTACCGCGTCGCCGAACGGGATTCCGCGCTGAAGGCGGCCGGCGAGGCCGTCCGGCTCGGCGGCGAGGTCCCCGACTACCTGGAGCTGCGCGGCAGGATACTGGCCGAGGCCGGCAGGTTCAGGGAAGCTGCCCGGGACTTCAGGCGCCTGGCCGTCCTGGACCCGGCCCGGGCGCGGGACGCGGAAACTTTCCTGGACAGGCTGGAAGGAAAAAAGAAACCTGAATGAAATACCTGA
>CAZJUL010000054.1:0-4845 GCA_964549095.1 uncultured Elusimicrobiaceae bacterium | reverse complement strand
CCCGCCGCGGTCGCGCGCATAAGGTCCCTGAAGGCCAGGGCCTCTTTCAATTTGAGCGGGACCCTCGATGGCCGCCACGAGACCGCGCAGAAAAAAGGCAGTTCACAGGAATTTTCCCAGTACCGGCAGTACGCAAAGGGCGACGAGACCAGGTTCGTGGACTGGAAGGTGTACGCCAGGCGCGAAAGGTTCTTCATCAAGGAATTCACCCGGCAGAGCGCCGTCAGGTTCCACATCCTGATAGACTCCTCCCGCTCAATGGCCTTCAAGGGCCCCTCCTCGCCGGAATCGAAATGGGATTATTCCGCGCGGCTGGCGCTTTACCTGGCCTGCTTCTTCATCGCCGGCGGCGATTACGCCGGCATCACCGCGATATCGGGCGACGGCGCGGTGCGCTTCAAGCCTTCCGGCGACCTGGCCGCGCTCAAAGAGATGGACGCCGGCCTGGCCGCGCTGCGGCCGTCCGGGCTTTCCCTCCCGGCCGATAAGCTGAAAAGCGCGGCCGCCGCGATGGGAAAGAATTCCGCCGCCGTCCTGTTCTCCGACCTGATGGCGGAAACGGAGCGGCTGAAATACCTGGCCGGGCTGTTCTCCTCGGCCAGGATAAACGCCTCCGTTTTCCAGGCGCTGGACCGCGCGGAGCTGGACCTGCCGTGGGAGGGCTGCGCGTCTTTCTCCGATATGGAGACCCGCGAAGAAGTGACTTTGGCCCCGGCCGCGGCCAGGGAGGCCTACCGGCAGGAATTTACGGCCTGGCAGAAGCGCGCGGGCGGCGCGCTCTCGGCCTCCGGCATAAAGCGCTTCGCCGCGTTTACCGACGCGCCGCCTTTCGTTTCGCTTGAAAAGTTCATAAAGCTCTTTTAAGGATCATGCGCTTCCTGAACCCTTCACTGCTCTGGTTCCTGCCGCTGGCCGCGCTGCCGGTCCTCATACATTTTCTCTTCGCGCTGAAGCCTTACAAAATGGAATTCTCCAGCGTGTTCCTGCTCCGCCGGGTGGGCCTGGCCCGGCGGCGCCCGGCCGGGCTGCTGCGCGCGCTGGTGCTGCTGCTCAGGTGCCTGGCCGTGCTGGCGCTCGTGGCCGCGTTCTCGCGCCCCGTCATAGAATCGGGCCCGCTCAGCCGCCTCTCCGGGTTCGCGGCCGGCGCCGGGCGCCCGCTGAGCCTGGTCGTACTGGCCGACAGGTCTTATTCCATGTCGGCCTCTTTCGGCGGCCGGACCAGGTACGCTTTCGGGGCGGGCGCGGCGGAGCGGGTGCTGGCCGGGCTTGGCGCCGGCGACGAAGCGGCGCTGGTGTTCTTCGACGAAAGCGCCGAGACGGCAGCCGGCTGGACGGCGGACCTCAAGGCGCTGTCCGGGACGCTGTCGGGCGCGCGCCCCGGCTATAAGGGCACGGATTACCGCAAGGCCCTGGAAAAAGCCTACGCGCTGCTGGCCGCGCGCCCGGCCGGCAGGAAGAAGGCGGCGCTGATACTGAGCGATTCGGCGCTGAACGGTTTCGACGGTTTTCCCGGGAATATTTCGGACCTCGCTTCTTATGACCCGCAGGCCGGCCTTGCCGGGCTCTCTTTCGCCGGCGAGCCGAACGCGTGGGTGCGCGGGCTGGCCGGCCGGGAATCCCCTTCCGGCGCTTTTGAACTGGCCGCTTATTCCGGCGGCGAAGGCGGCGCCGCGGCCGGAGAAGCCGCGCTGCACTCCGAAGGCGCGCCGGAAAAGACCGCCCCCGGGCGGTTCAGGAACGGCGCGGCCCTCTTCGATATAGGGCGGCTGGGCCCGGACCCGTCGGGCCGCGTCGGGCTGCCCGCCTCCGACGCGCTCTCGTGCGACGACGCCGCTTATTTCTCCTTCCGGTGGTCCGCCCCGGCCGCCCCGGCCGTGCTGGTGGTCTACAGCGGGGACCGGGCGCTGAAGCCCGGCGGCGGCGCGTATTTCATCAGGAAATATTTCGAGGCCGGCGCCGGCCGCGGCCGGGGCGTCAGGGCTGATTTTACCCAGTACGCCGAGCTGGCGCGCGCGCGGCCGGGGGATTACGGCGCCCTGATAATGGCCGCCCCCCCGCCCGACGGGCGCTGGGCCGCGGTTGTAAAGGATTTCCTTTCTTCCGGCGGCGGCGTGCTGCTTACGGCTTCCCCGGAGGGCGGCGAAACGGCGGGGCGCGCCCGGTGCGCCGCGTGGGAAGACCTGGGGCTGAAATGCGAAGGCGTTATCGACGGTAAATTCTCGCTCGCCCAGGCGCGGGACGCCGCGTTCTTCGGCGGCGAGGATTTCTCCGGCTTCGAACTTGCGAAGACCGCTGCCCGCCGGGTCCTGGCGCTGGAAGGGGCCCCGGAGTTCGAGGCCCCGTGGCTTTTCAAAGACGAGGCCGGAGCGTTTCGCCCGGCGCTCCTGTACAGGCAGCAGGGCAGGGGCAGGCTGCTGGTCTGGACCTCCGCTTTCGACCTGGGCTCTTCGGACCTGGCGGCGAAGCCGGTCTTCGCCCCGTTGATGGCGCTTAACGTTAAAAAGCTTTTCGGCCTGGCCGCGCCTGAGCCGCAGGCCGCCGTAGTGGGCGGAACTTTCGAAGGCCGCCTGAAAGGCGCCGACCGGGCCAGGGTCGCCGTCACGGCCCCCGGCGGTGAGAGATCCTACGTGTTCGCCGAGGGCGGAGTCTTCAGGTACGGGCTCACCGGCGCGCCCGGGCTTTACCGCTGGTCGGCCCCGCCGGAGACCGGGACCTTCGCCGTGAACCTGGACCACGGGAAGGGCGAGAGCCGCCTCCTCCCGGCCAAGGCCGCGCCCTGGCGCATACTGCGCCCCGAAGACCCGGCCGCCGATTTCAGGAGCGCGCTCTACGGGGTAGAGATAAGCCAGCTGCTGCTTTTCCTGGCGCTGGCCTTTTTGCTGGCGGAATTCCTGCTTTCAAGGAAGGCGCTGTGAATAGAAGAGAAGCCAAAATACAGGAGCCGGGATCCGGAATGATAAGGAACATTCCTTACCTTATTATCTGTTCCCTGCTCCTCGCTTCTTTAGCGCCGCAGTCCCTGCGCGCGGAAAAATTTTCTCTGACCGAGCTGGACCTCGGCGCGGGCTGCGGCGTTCCGGATTCCGCGCGGGACGGGATATTGAAGTCCCTGGCCGGCGCCACCAGCGTGGAGCCGGACCTTGCCGCGAAGAAAATAAAACTCTCCGACGCCGCGCTGTTCGAAGAGCCTTTCCTGGTCCTCTCCTGCTCCGGCGCGCCGGAGAGCCTGGACTACGCTGAGCTGCGGGCCCTGCGCCTGTACCTGGTCTCCGGCGGCACGCTTTTCGCCAACGATTCCTCCGGCAGGCGGCAGAGCGCTTTCGCCGGCTGGCTGAAGCGCACCCTGTCGCTGGTGCTGCCCGAGAACGGCTTCCAGCCGGTGGCCCGGGACCATTCCCTGTTAAAAAGTTTTTTCATCATCAGCGCCCCGGGCGGGCGCTTCAGCCTGGAAAAGGAGCCGTCGGCCGTGGAATACGCCGGCCGCTACGCCGTGATCTTTTCCCGGAACGACCTTATCGGGGCCTGGGCCAGGGATTCCATAGGCCGCTACGCCTACGAGATACCGGCCGCCGGCCAGCGCCATTCCGGCGAGAACCTGACGCTCAATATCCTGATGTACGCGCTGACCGGCTCCTATAAGCAGGACGCGGTGCACCAGCCGTACATCATGCAGCGCCTGCGCGCGCTGGACGCGGGGGCAGCCCCATGAGGTTCTTTATCGGAGAAAGCTGGGGTTTCATGGCGGCCGCCGCGTTCGCGCTGCTGGTTTTTCTCTGGGCGCTCAAAGCTTCGCCCGGCATAGGCCGCGGCCTGAAAGCGCTGCGGCTGGCCGCCGCCTGCCTGGTCGCTTTCCTTATAATAAAGCCGGCCGCCGTCTTTTACCGGCCGGGCTTCGAAAAGCCGGAGCTGGCCATACTGCTGGACGCCTCGGTTTCGATGCAGGGCCCGGCGGAAAAGAATTCCCCCGCGGGGAAATACCGGGCGGCCGCAGACTGGCTGAAGGCGAACCGCTCCGACGCCGCCGCCGCGGCCAAAACGGAGTGCTACGCGTTCTCCGACCGGCTTTACAGGACCGACTGCTCCAGCCCCACGGCGGGCTCCGGCGGGGCGGCCTATTTCGATTCCGACCTGGACCAGGCCCTTAACGGGCTTTTCGAGGCGCGCGGGGCGGCCGCCGCCGCCCCCGACAGGGTCTGGGTCATTACCGACGGGCTGTCCCTGGCTTCGCGCGGGCTCCGCCGCTTTCCCCCCGGCCTGGAGGGCAGGGTGGATATCATCGGGGTCGGCGACGCGAAAGCGCCGCAGGGCGTGGCCGTGACGGAGTTCTCGGGTCCCGGCTTCGCCATAGCCCATATCCCTTTCGGGCTGAAGGCGGAAGTGAAGACCGCCGGCTGGGCCGGAAAAACGCTCGAGGTTTCGCTGAAGGACAGGGACGGCGCGCTGCTCGGCAGGAACACGCTGGCCGTGCGCGGCGGCGAGGAAACCGCGGTTTCCTCGTTCACCGTCAGCGCGCCCTCGGTGGGCCCCCGCGCCTACCGGCTCTGCGCCGGCGCGCCGGGAGGACCGTGCCTGGCCGCCAAGGAACTGACGGTTTCCGTGATAAGGGAGAAGCTGCGCGTGATGTACCTGGCCGGCAGGCCCTCCTTCGAATACGCCTTCCTGCGGGACTTCCTTAAAAGCCAGGGCGCCATAGACCTGGTTTCCTTCGTCATCCTGAGGACGGCGGAGGACCTGCTCAACGCCGACGAGCGCGAGCTGTCCCTGATCCCGTTCCCGGTCAACGAGATCTTCCTGCGCGACATCGGCCACTTCGACGTTTTCCTGATGCAGGATTTCGACCTGAGC
>CAZJUL010000053.1:0-13122 GCA_964549095.1 uncultured Elusimicrobiaceae bacterium | reverse complement strand
GTGGCTCGCCTCCTCATTCGGGCCTCGCGCTTACGCAAGCTCGGCCCTCACGACGGCCTTCCCTGCCAAATCCTCCGCCACCCGCTCCAAGGCATCAACAATATATGAAAGTTTCACACGAATGGCATAAGGATTTTTTTAAAAATTCATTCTATAATCCCGCTTCTCCCGCGGCCGTGGCGAAAGCGCCGCAGGAGGCGGCGTTCGTCCTGAAGAAATTAAAATTGAAGAAAGGGGCGAAGATACTGGATCTTTGCTGCGGGCCGGCGCGGCATTCGGTATTGCTGGCGAAGAAGGGTTTTGAAGTTACGGGCTACGATTATTCGGCGGAGTACCTGAAAGAGGCCGCGCAGCGCGCGAAAAAGGCGAAGGTGGAGCTGCGATTGCTGCGGGGGGATATGCGCCGGCTCAAGTTCAGCGGGGAATTCGACGCGGCGATAAATTTATTCACCAGCTTCGGGTATTTCCAGCGGAAAGCGGACGACATAAAAACGCTGAAAGGCGTGGCGCGCGCGCTGAAGCCGGGCGGGAAGCTGATGATAGACATAATCCACGGGGATTTCGTCCATAAGCATTACCGGCCGCGCAACTGGACCAGGCTGGAGGATGGCTCCTACCACCTTGAGGAATCAGAAATTTATAAAGACGGCATAATCAATACCTGGACGCGCCTCCGGAAGGGCAAGGCACAAACGCTCAGATTCTTCTCGCGCCTCTACACCCGCAGATCGATGTCCGCCGCCCTGCTTCAGGCCGGCCTGAAACCCCTGAAATTCTGGGGCTCCTTCACCGGCAAACCCCTCACCCCCGACACCAACCGCCTCATCGTCCTCGCTCAAATTAAATAGGGACAGCGCCCTATTATTCCCGTCGAGTTGCGGGGCCTATGAGGAAATAGGGCGCTGTCCCTATTTTTCTACGCGAACTTTTTTATTCTGATCCCGCCTGAAGAAGAGAGGAAAGAACAGCGGTTCCTGCCTGTCCTTTTTGAATGGAGCAGCAGGTTGTCCGCGGCTTTTACCGCCTGGTCGAAATTCGCGAACCTGGGGTTGGCGGAAGTGAGGGTGACTATCCCGGCGCTGAACCGGATATGCTCCGGCCCTTTGCCAGCCGACCGCTGCGCCTTCGGGAGACAGTCCACCGCCCTGAGCCTGGACGAGATGCGGTCAAGGATGATCTGCACGTCCTTCAGGCGGGTTCCCGGCAGGAGCGCGACGAACTCCTCTCCGCCGTAGCGGCCCACCATGTCCGTGCTTCGGACGCAGGACTGGACGGCGCCGGAGAACGTCTTGAGTACCGTGTCCCCGACATCATGCCCGTAGTCGTCGTTGAACCTCTTGAAATAGTCCAGGTCCATCATTACCAGGCTGAGGTGGTCCGGCTTCTGCTTCTTTTTCAGCTCATAGATGAGGTGGTCGAACCTGCCGGCCACGACCGGCCGGAGATGGAACCCCGTGAGGTTGTCGCATTCTGACAGGTACTTCACGCGCTTGAAATCCCTGGTGTGAAAGATCCTGTGGCGGAGCAGGTTCTCGAAAGGCCCCATCTCCCTGGCCAGCTGGCCCGCGGTATACTTCCTGGGCGTCCTGAAGGACATGTGCATCTTGGCCAGGAGCTTTGAGTTTTCGGGATTGAGTATCACCAGGTTCACCCAGGCCTTGGTCCGCTGCGCCCTGGCTTCTTCCTGTTCCTTCGGGGTCAGTTCGGCGAAGACATCGTTCACTATCCTCGGTTTTTTTGAGAGCATGCATTCGAGCATGCTTTTTTCCATCATATGCGAGCGGCGGATATGGGCTTTCTCCTTGCGGGTGTAGCCAATGAATATCTGTTCTTCAACCAGGCTTTTCAGGTATTCATGGTGCTTGTCCGCCAGCCGCTGCAGTTCCGGCACGGTGAGGGGCCGCTCCTTGGGGTTCCAGCCGATGATGTCGTAAAAGCCGCGCTCGTCGTAATCGGTCAGGATGGTGAGGTCCCCCCTGAAGACGCCGAATTCCCGGAAGAAGTGGCGGTACATATCCTCGCCCACCTGCCGGAGGTCGTTGGTGGAGATGGCCCTGTCAAAAAGGCCTATCTTGCTGCGGTGGTCCTTGCGTTCGCGCGACAGGACGGCGCGCAGCCTGTTGTTCTCTTTTTTCAATTCTTTCAGGGAGCTATATGTGGTCATTGTCAGGCGGCTAATTCGAACATCTTTTCGATGGAGCGTTTGGCGCGGGCGGCTATTTTTGCGGGGACGGTAATTTCAAGCTCCGGCCCGGGGTTCTCCAGCGCGTCCAGCACGCTTTCCAGCGTGATGGACTTCATGTAGGGGCACAGCCTGCACATCGCTATGAAATTCTTTTTGGGGAACTGCACCCGCGCCAGCTCGCCGAAACCGCATTCCGTCACCAGCAGGTAGGCGGCGGCGTCGGTGCTCTCAATATAGCGCATCATATCGCCCGTCCCGCCCATAAAATCCACGGCCTTGATAAGCGCCGGCGGGCACTCCGCGTGCGCCAGAGCCACAAGCCCCGGGTAATTCCTGCGGTATACCTCTATGGTCTTCGCGTCGAAATTCTCGTGCACCACGCAGGTCCCCTGCCAGAGGAAGATGTCCTTGCCCGGCGTCTTTCCCAGAACCTTCGCCAGGTTGGCGCCCATCAGCTTGTCCGGGATGAAGATGACCTTGTCGTGCTTCCCGTACATCCTGCGCAGGATCTTCTCCGCGTTCGCGCTGGTCACTATGCAGTCCGACTCCGCCTTCACTTCGGCGGAGGTGTTGATATAGGTGACCACCGGCAGGCCCGGGTGCTTTGCCTTCAGCTTGCGCACATCCGCACCGGTGACGCTTTCGCTCAGCGAGCAGCCGGCGTTCCTGGAAGGCACGTAAACCTTCTTGCCGGGGTTCAGTATCTTGGCCGTCTCGCCCATAAACTCCACGCCGCAGAAAATTATGATCTCGGCGTCCATCTTCCTGGAATCGTCGGCCAGCTTGTAAGAATCGCCGACGAAGTCCCCTACGCCCAGGATGATGTCCGGCGTCTGGTAGACGTGCGCGCAGATTACCGCCTTCTTTTCTTTTTTAAGTTTATTTATACGCAGCGTGAGCGCCGCCGCTTCAGAAAGCGGGCGCGGCAGGCAGCCGGCGCCCAGGCCCTTCTCCGCGAGGCGCTTTATCTCTTTATTGAGTTCGGATTCTGCGGACATACTAAAATTTAATGAATGGATCCCTGCCTGCGCCGGGATGACAGGGAACTACTTCTTTTTATCCGCGCCGGATTTCGTCAGAATGTCCGGGTAGTTGGAGAAGATGCCGTCCGCGCCCATGCGCTCCATCTTCAGGGCGTCTTCGCGCTTGTTGACCGTATAGACACAGACCTTCATCCCGGCCTTGTGCAGGACCGCGGTGTGCACCTTGTTGGCCAGGCGCAGGTGCATGTGGAAATTCACCGCGCCGACCGTTATGGCGCGGTATATGGCCGGCAGCAGCAGGGCCGCCCTGAGATCGTGCCCCAGGTAGCCCAGCTTAACGCTTTTATCCAGCTCGCGCAGGCGCTTGAGCGTACCGTAATCGAAACTCGAAAGCAGGGACTTCTCGCGAAGCGCCGGCTTCGCCGCCAGGAACGCGACCAGCTTCTCTTCCAGGCCGGGATAGACGTTCTTGTCGTTCTTAAGCTCGAAATTTATCCATTCGGCCGCCGGCGAAATGACTTCGACCACCTCGGACAGCAGCGGCACCCGCTCGAACGGGTAGCCGAACTTATTGCCCACGTTGAACTTTTTAAGCTCGGCGTAGCTGAGGTCGGCTATCTTCAGGTCCCGGCCGGCCGTCGGCTTCAGGTCGTAGTCGTGGTGCACCACCAGCTTCCCGTCCCTGGTCTGGTGCACGTCGAATTCGAAATTCTTCGAGCCCATCTTCACCGCCAGCTCGAAGGCGGCCAGGGTGTTTTCGGGCGCGTAGCCGGAGGCGCCGCGGTGCGAGATTATTTTCATAGGAATTTTTTCCTTATCGGCCCGAAGAATTCTTCCTGGTAATCGAAACCGTCCATATCTTCCCGGCCTGTCCCGGGGCCGTGGAAATCAGTGCCGGCGGTGACCAGCAGGCCGTATTTTTCCGCCAGGAGGAGGAATTCCCTGGTCAGGGCGTTGGAATGGGCGGGGTAGAACGCTTCTATGCCGTCCAGCCCCATCTCTTTCCAGGCGGCCAGGTCCATTATCTTCTGGATGACGCCCGGGTGCGCCAGCACGGCCAGCCCGCCGGCGTCCTTTATGGTCTTTATCGCCTCTTCTATGCCGGGCCCGCAGGGGGGGACATAGGCCGGCTTGCCGAACGCGATATATTTCTCGAAGGCCTTCTGCCTGCTCTTCACCAGCCCCTTGCGCCTGAGCAGGTCCGCCACGTGCGGCCGGCCGTAGGTGTGGCCGGCGGCTATGTTCAGTTCCTCGAAAGCGACGTCCATCCCCTGAGCTTTGAGCAGGGCCACGATCTTCTTCAGCCGCTCTATCCTTTTCCCGCGGAAGCCGGCCAGCCTCTCCAGGAAAACCGGGTCCTTCAGGTTGACGCCGTAGCCCAGGATGTGGAGGTTGTCGTGCAGGCTGGTGCTCAGCTCTATGCCGTAGATGTAGCCTATCCCCAGCTTTTTCAGGCAGGACTCAAGCTCGTCCCAGCCCAGGCTTATATCGTGGTCCGTCATCGAGAAATAATTTATGCGGGCCTTCGCCGCGGCCGCGGCCAGCCCCGCCGGCGGCAGGGTGCCGTCGGAGAAGTTGGAATGGGAATGCAGGTTGATGAGGGGCATGCCGGAAATGACAGGAATACGGGAACCGGAATTCAGAATAAAGACCGGATACGGCAAAGCGCCGCTCCGGATCCTGACTTCTGAATTCCGGGTCCCGGATCGTTCTCAGCCGACCACTATTTCTTTCACTTCGGGAACATCCTGCATGATCATCCGCTCGACCACGCCTTTCAGCGTCATGGCGGCGTGCGGGCAGCAGCCGCAGGCGCCGGTCAGCCGCACTTTCACGACCCCGGTCTTTTCGTCCACGCCCAGCAGCTCTATAGAGCCGCCGTCGGCCGCGAGCACCGTCTTTATCTTTTCTATCGCCTTATTGACTTTGTCTTTCATAGGTCTCCCTTCTTAAATCCCGGCGGTCCAGTCCCCCTGATAAAGCGGGGGAACCCGATATAAATTATAGCAAGAAGCGCCGCGGGCCGGGTAAAAAATGCTTTTTTTGCCGAATAAATATATAATTACCCTTATATGCTGCGCGAAAACCCCGATATCCGCCAGGTGCCCGGAGACCCGCCCAGGCGCTGGTTCTCGGACGACTTCTTCGACCTGATAGTCTGGTCCTGCCCGGACGGCTCCCTCTACGGTTTCCAGCTGTGCTACGACCGCGAATTCAAGCCGCGCGCCCTCACCTGGATCAAGGACACCGGCTACAGGCACGACGGGATAGACGACGGCGACGGCCCGATGGGGGCACACAAGTCCTCGCCTATCCTGGTACAGGACGGCGCCTTCAACCGCGACGATATAGCCTCAAGGCTGGAAGCCGAAGCCGCGGAAATGCCCAAGGATATCCGCGAAGCGGTGCTCGCGAAGATACGGGAATACAAAAAGCCGCTGTAAGCCCCTCATGCCCGATAATTTCAAGCCTGCCATAGGTTCCGGCGACGCCGGGTTCACCAGCCTTTTCGGCGGGAAGAAAGTACACAAAACCGACCTGCACGTCGCGGCCGGCGCGCTCATCGACGACCTGAATTCCCTGCTGGGACTGGTAAGGGCCGGCGCGGCCGGCAAGGACAAAGCCGAGCTCGCCGCCGTTCAGCGCCAGCTCATCTGCGCCGCCGGCCTCATAGCGGGCGCCGGGACCGGCGGGGAGCTTCAGCGCCATATCAAGACTCTTTCGGCCCTTACGGCGCGCCGCGCCAAAGCCCTCCCGCCCCTGAAAGAGTTCATCATCCCCGGTAAGAACCGCAAAGAAGCCTTCGTCCACCTGGCCCGCTCCCGCGCGCGCCTCTGCGAGCTGCTGGCCTGGCGCCTCAAAATGCGCCTCCCCGCCGTCTACCTCAACCGCCTCTCCGATTACCTGTTCCTACTGGCCCGGACAAAATAGTTACCCCTCATCTGCATGCAAACCTGGACTGAAACGGGCTAATCGCCGGTTTCAGGATGTGTTTTTGGTGTCAGAAAAAGAGGCCGGATTATGCCCTATAATAGGGCTGTTCTGGGGGTTTCCCGGGGACTTGTCCTTGTCTTATAAATTCAAACAAGGCTATTTTGCTGACGCGGGTTTTTTTGTCCAGCGGAAGGTTTTGAGCAGATGCTCAAACTTGGGGAGGTGTTTTTCGTACATGTCGCTCGGCGTTTTGCGCGTGGGGCACATCGCATGGATGTCTCTCATTTCATAGACCGCGACCGGGGCGCTGTACTCGAATTCATACTGCCCGCCGGGCGTGTTAAGGTAAATGGAGGTTTTTTTCTCCTGAATTGCCCTGCGAATAGTCCCGTCCGGTTTTCTCCTACAACCATGGATACAGTCCCACATGTCAACCGAGGTTATGGAATACCTAAACCCCGCAAAGCCACCGATATTTATCGCTTCCAGCGGCCCGACGCTGATTTCCGTATCCCCCCTCGCCTCCTTTTTAAGGAATTCAAGGCGCTCCTCAAGCTCCGCGGCAGTTACAGAATACGTGCTGGGAGGCGCTGCCGGCAACACCTTCTCCGGCGCCTCAAAGGAGAATCTTGTCATGTCAACATCACTTCCATATTGCTGCATAATTTGGATATGAGCGGGTTTCATTTCAGCTTCATCAGGACTGCGTATGGACAATACTGATGACTCTACAAATGTCTCTCTTGTCGTCCAGTCCGCTGGAATTTCGCAGGCAAATTCTTTCCCCTCCGGAGTAAAAGCCCGGTAGGGCCCGCCCGGCGCGGTCCGGCAGCCGCATAAAGCCAGCGCCGCGAAAATAAAGACTACTGGTCTTTTAACCATTGCAGAAATATCTCCTCTTGCGCCTTATGCGCCTTGCTGGCGCGGTCTAACCCCCACCGCCGCCAGAACAATATCCAACGAAAATGTTAGATATGTGCAGATTTTCATATATTACCCTTTTATTTGCATTTATTATTAACAAAAGCGCTCTCTAAAGTTTTCTTTGCAGCCTCATACGCCGGAATTTCGAAGGGGCCTGGATAACCTTGTTTACGTAATATTTTATCGGTCGGCTGGGGAGGGAACGTCAATTAAACCCCGCTTACGGCGCCACCGGATTTCTCCAGCCGACCTTTTTCGGAATACCTGGTTCATGCGCTGTTTGGGTAGCGCTGGAGATATAGAGCGGATATTGATATTCGACGAATTCCCCGTGCCTTTTTTGACCGATGGGCGGAACGTTTATATAGGTCCGGAACCGGACATATGGAGGGAATAAAACGATTTTTTCTATATACAAGGAAAATATATTCCAGTTTATCTGCTGTCCAGCATAGACATCAATAAATTCGTAATTTCCTTCCTCGTCATCTCTTGATAAATGCAGCTTCGCGACAGGGCCATGCCTTTTTACCCCATTTCCATCAACATATTCCTTCCAGTTCACTCTAGAGCAGCTTGCACTAAGGGGGCCGGCACCACTAACAGTCCCCCAATGAGACTCTCCCACAACGCCGCCGGATCCTCCCGGCGCAGTCCGCGAGAGTATGGGATAGAACGGCAACGCGATAAGTTCAAGCAGGGGTCTGGGGGCAAACAAGTTTAAAAGAAATAAACCGCTCCAGCCTAAAAGAACGGTCAAAACAACAACGATAATCCATTTCTTCATAATATCCTTCATTTGAGCGGAGTGACGATTAGGCTGCCTCCACTAGAATAATCGTACGATTTAATTTCATAACTATTTTAACTCCAACGGCGGGAACCGGTACATAGGTAATACGCTTGGCCGCTACCGCCCGGGTGGGGAGCAAACGAAGGGTAAATTAGCTGCTGCGCGGATAGCGGAAGCGGCGTGTTCCCGAACGGGAATTCCAGGGTAAGCTATTACCTGGAGCGGGTGACGGCGGTTTTGGCTCGGAAGGCCGTCGTGGATGGAGTTCGCGAAGCGAACGACAGTTCTGCCCGCGAGGCTTGCGTAGCGCCGAGCCCGAACCCGCCGGCAGGATTCGCGAACCTACGCCGCCAGTTTCAGCACTTCTTCCACTGTCGTCCAGCCGGAGCGGGCCTTCAGGACAGCGTCCATCAGCAGCGTCCGCATCCCGCCCTCACGGGCCGCCGCCGTGAAATCGGTGAGCGCCGCTTTATTGTGGATCATTTCCCTGAGCTTCTTATCCAGCGCCAGCACCTCGAACACGCCCACGCGGCCCTTATAGCCGGACCCGCCGCAGGCCGCGCAGCCCTGCCCGGCGCGGTACTTGGCGCCCGGCGCCGTAAGGAATTCCTGGATGGTCTTGCCCTGCGGGCACGCCGAGTCCACAACGGCCTTTATCAGCTCCGGCGAAGGCGTCACCGGCTGCGCGCACTGCTGGCAGACGCGGCGCACCAGCCGCTGCGCCAGCGCGCCCGTCAGAAAATCGCCGGTCAGCGCCGGGTCCACGCCCATGCCCAGCAGCCGGCCCACCACGCCCGGCGCGGTGATGGCGTGGATAGTCGCGAATATCGCGTGGCCTGTCATCGCCGCCTGTATGGCCACCTCGGCCGTTTCCTTGTCGCGTATCTCGCCGACCATTATGACATTGGGGTCCTGGCGCAGCATGGCCTTCAGCGCCTCGGCGAAAGTAAGCCCTATCTTCGGGCTGATCTGCGTGTGGGTAATGCGCGGCAGCTGGTATTCTATCGGGTCTTCTATGGTTATTACGCTGATATTCTGGCGGCTCAGCGTCTGCAGTATGGCGCAGAGCGTTGAGGTCTTGCCGCTGCCCGTGGCGCCGGAAACCAGGAAGATCCCGCCGGTCCGGTGTATAAGGTCCTGCATCCGCTCCAGGTGGTCCGGCAGCAGGCCCAGCCCGTCCAGCACCAGCGACGCTTGCCCTGCCAGTATCCTCAAAGCCAGCTTGTCCCCGTGGGCGGAGGGGTAGGAGGACAGGCGCACCCGGGTCTGGTTGCCGGTGACCGCCATATCGAAGCTGCCCTCCTCGGGCATCGGGTTGGCCGAAGCTACCGGCTGCAGGCCGGCCATGATGCGCAGGCGCGAGATGAGCGGCAGCGCGTCCTTCGGGTAGCTGGCCTGGTCCCACAGCTCGCCGTCTATGCGGTAGCGCACCACCACGGCGCTGCGGTTGGGATCCAGGTGTATGTCGCTGGCCCCGCGCTGCAGCGCGTCCATCAGCATCGCGTCGGCCACCTTGGAGGCAGCCTCGTTGCTTTCCTTCGCCTGGGTGGTTTTCGGTATCCCGGCGTCGAAGATCCCCGCCAGGGCCGTCCGCGCGGCCTCGCCCGCCACCGCCGCGCCCTGCCCCTTCGGGGGCAGCAGTTCCTCGATTAGCTTTTTTATCACGGTCAGGTCCGGCGGCTTCTGCAGATAGCGCCGCCGCGGGGCTTCCGGGAACCACTGCTTCATGTTGGCTATGGTCATGCCGGAACAGAAAATGAACGGCACCTCGGCCAGGGCGGGATTGCCGGTCACGAACTTCATGGCCGACGGCGCGCCGCCGCCGGGAAACTGCATATCCATCAGGATCAGGTTCGGCAGCTTGTTGGTGAGCGCCATCTGGAACTCTTCCACGTTCTTGGAGCGGGTGAACCCGTAGCCCCAGGCCTCCACGCTGGCCTGTATCAGCTCGGCGTAATCGTTGTCGTCGTCGACCAAAAAAATATGCGCCATCCGGACCTCCGCCGCCCGCGCTGTCTGTCAGGAAACCGTGCCCTGTTCTACCGGCCGGGGCTGCGCCGCGGCCGGCTCCAGGCCCCTGGGTATGGAAAAGTTGAACTTGCTGCCCTTGCCCACTTCCGACTCCACCCAGATGCGGCCCTTGTGCAGCTCGACGGCCATCTTGCACATGGCCAGGCCCAGGCCGAAGCCCAGGCTCCGGTGCTCTTCCATCTGGGAATATTTCTCGAAGATCATCCCGCGCTTGTCCTCCGGGATGCCGGGGCCGGTGTCCTCCACGGAAAAGAAGACCCAGCCCTCCGCCTCCCCGCAGGCCAGCGTGATGCGGCCGCCTTCCGGGGTGAACTTCAGCGAATTGGCGGCCAGGTTGGTGATGACGCGCTCCAGCAGGGCGGCGTCGGCGGACAGCTCGATCTTTTCCGCCGACCGCTCAAGCGTGAGGCTTATGTTCTTGCGCGCGGCGTCGGGCGCCAGGTTCTCGTGCACGCGGGCCGTCAGCGCGCAGGCGTCCACCGCCGCGGCCTGCAGCGTCATGGCGCCGCGCTCCAGCTTGTTGGTGTTCAGGATATCCTCCACCATCCCGCCGAGGCGCTTGGAGGCGCGCACTATGGTCTGCAGGTGCTTCTCGGCGCCGGCGGGGAGCTGCATAGTGCTCATTATCAGCTGGGCGTAGCCCTGCACGCTGGAAAGGGGGGCGCGCATATCGTGCGTTATCATCTGGAAGAAGGTCTCTTTCGTCTCTTCGATCTTCTTCTCGGCCGTGACGTCGCGGATGACCACCACGTGCCCCGGCTGCTTCATGGTGGCCAGCATGAACTTGGCGGACACCACCTGGAAACAGCTCAGCGCTTCGGCCGGCCCGCCGGGCACGGGCGCTTCCGCCTCGGCGTGCCTGTGCTTGCCGCCGGGGGCGAGGACTTCCGCCAGGGCCCTGGAAAAAGCGGTATTGGTCTCGGCCCCGGGCAGCACGCCGGAAGAGTTCCGCTCTATGCCCAGCAGGCGCTGCGCCTTGCGGTTGGAGCAGACTATCCTGCCCGCGTCGTCCACCAGCATCACGCCGTCGGCTATGGTCTCCATCATGGCCTCGGCCTTGGCCCGCTCCTGTATGACCTGGTCCAGCCGGAAGCCGTGGTAGGCGCCCAGCTCCAGCATCATGCGGTTCAAAGACGAGATCATCCCCCGCGCTTCCGGCCAGCCCTCTTTCGGCACCGGGGCCTTCAGGCTGTAGCCGGCGGCTATGAAATCCTTGACGCTGGAGGAAAGGTTCAGGAACGGCCTTACCAGGCCGAGGGAGATGATGCGGCCCAGGGCGAAGGCGGCGGCGGCCGCCGCAAGCGCCGCGGCGGCGGCCGACGCGGCCGCGCTCAAGCGCAAAGAATATAAGGAAAGGAGGAAAACGCCGAGCGGCAGCGCCGAAGCCAGGACAGCCAGCAGGTAGATCCGCGGCCCGGCTTTCAGCCCGGCGCCGAGTTCCCCGGCCGGAGAAGGCCGCCCGGGCACGGAGGTCCTGGACCCCGGCGCGGAGGTCCTTATGTCGCCGGCGCCCGGCCTGCTTATATCGGATCTGCCCTGTTCCGTCATACCCGGTTCCCCCGAAAGTTGCGGACGCTCGCTGCTTTTACAAAGCCTTACATCTTTTCCGGCGCGGACACCCCGAGCAGGAACAGCCCCCGGGCTATCGCGAACTTTACCCCGCCGAGCAGGAACAGCCTGAACGCGGTGGTTTCCGGCTCGGCCGGGTCCAGCACCTTGTGCTTCGCGTAAAAGGAATGGAAAAGTCCCGCGAGCTCCATCAGGTAGGAGGTCAGGTGGTTCGGCGAAAAATCGCGGGCGCAGGTCTCCAGCACCTGCGGGAACCACATCAGCTTCAGCATCAGCTGCCGCTCGTCGGCGTTCGGGACCAGTTTCGCGGCGTCGAAGCCCCGGGCCGGGTCCACGCCCTTTTCCGCGGCGTTGCCGAAAATGGAGTGGATGCGGGCGTGCACGTACTGCACGTAGAAGACCGGGTTGTCGTTGGACTTCTTCTTGGCCAGGTCCACGTCGAAGGTCAGGTGGGTGTTGGGGCCGCGCATAGCGAAGAAGAACCGGCAGGCGTCCGCGCCCACCTCCTCCGTCAGCTCCCGCAGCGAAACGAAGTCGCCCTCGCGCTTGGACATCTTGACCGTCTCTTCGCCGCGCTTCAGCAGCACCATCTGGTGGATGATGACCTTGAAAGTATCCCTGTCCTTCCCGAGCGCGGAAACGGCGGCCTCCATGCGCGGCACGTAGCCGTGGTGGTCGGCCCCCCAGATATCTATGACCTTCGTGAAACCCCTGTCGTACTTGTCCAGGTGGTAGGCGATGTCGTTCAGGAAATAGGTATTGCGGCCGTCGGACTTCACCAGCACGCGGTCCTTGTCCTCGGTGTCTATCTCGTCCGAGCCGCCGAACCAGACCGCGCCGTCCTTTTCGTAGGTCATGCCGCGCGCCTTCAGCGTCTCCCGCGCCTTCGAGGGGGCGCCGGTTTCGTGCAGCTCGGATTCCAGGAACCACCGGTCGAAGTCCACGCCGAAAGCCTTCATGTCGGCCTTGTGCAGGGCGAGTATCTCGGCCACGGCGTAAGAGGAAAATTCCCCGTCGCTCCAGCCGGCGGCCTCTTTCGGCAGGCGGGCCGCGATCTCCTTCAGGTAGGCGCCCTTGTAGCCGCCGTCCGGCGGCTCGGCGCCCCGCAGCCTGGCCTTAAGGGACTGACCCAGCAGTTCCACCTGCCGGCCCATATTGTTGACATAAAATTCTTCGCAGACTTTGGCGCCCAGGAAGCGCATTATCCGGGCCAGGGAATCGCCCAGCGTGGCGCCGCGGCCCGAGGCCAGGTGCATCGGGCCGGTAGGGTTGGCCGAGACGAACTCTATGTTCACGCTCCCGGCCGCGCGGGCTGGATCGGTGAAATAGGCGGGGTCGGAGACCAGGCCGCGCACTATGGCCAGCAGGTCGGCGTCAGGCAGCCGCAGGTTGACGAAGCCGGGCGGCAGCACCTCCGCCGCGTACTTCCCGGCCAGGGCCCGCTGCACCTCGGCGGCTATCTGTACCGGCGGCCGCTTGAGCGTTTTGGCCGCGGCGATGGGCCAGGCCAGCGACAGGTCGGCCTGGATGTGCGACGGGGGGGCGGCGACGGAGAAATTCTTAAGCTGCTCTTCGGTCAGCCCCAGGGCCCTTTGGATCTCCGCTTTCAGTCCCGATTCAAGTTCGGACAGCTTCATTTTTCAGCACCTGCTCAAAAGATTTACGGCTATGGATATGTTAACGGACTTTCGGCCCGGCTTGCG
>CAZJUL010000052.1:1926-13138 GCA_964549095.1 uncultured Elusimicrobiaceae bacterium | reverse complement strand
GGACTGTCCCCTTTACCGGCGAGCGCAGCGAGCGGTAGAAGGGGACTGTCCCCTGGGATGTATATTCCAAAGGAGCTGATCATGAAATGTCTGAACTGCGGCCAGGAAAATCGTTCCACTCTTAAATTCTGCAAGAAATGCGGCAGGGACCTTACGGCCCCGCCCATCTGGTTCCCCGACTGGAAATGGCACCTCAGGACCCTTTCGTGGATCTATATCTCCGTGACCGTAGTGTTCTTCGCCGTGAGCTACCTGCTGCACAAGCTCCCGGCCCCCTATAACCAGCGCAAGATCCCGGCGCAGATGACCCCCTGGCTGAACCCGCACACGGTCCCGGCTCCATGAAGAAAATGAGAACGGTTTCGGACGCCTTTATAGCCCGGTCCGCCAGGTCGGTAATGGCCGGCGAAGCGGCCGCGCTCAGGTCGGCGGCCAAAGGCCTGGGCCCCGGTTTTATCCGGGCCGTGCGCCTGTTCATGGCCACCCGGGGCAAGCTGGTCGTTGTCGGCCTGGGGAAATCCGGGATAATCGCCCGCAAGATCGCCTCCACGCTTTCTTCTACCGGCACCCCCAGCGTTTATATCCACCCGGTGGAATCCCTGCACGGCGACATGGGCCTTATAGCCAAGGAAGACGCCGTGCTGGCCCTCTCCTATTCCGGCGAGACCGAAGAGATAACCAAGCTGCTGCCCCTGCTGTCCAAAGAAGGCCTCAAGATCGTGTCGCTTACCAACAACCCGGAGTCTAAGCTCGCCCGCTGGTCCGACATAGTCCTGACCCTTAACGTGCGTCGGGAAGCCTGCCCCTACAATATCGTCCCCACCTCCTCCACCGCGGCCATGCTGGCCGTGGGCGACGCCATAGCGGTGACGCTGATGAAGATAAAAGGCTTCGACAGCGCCGGCTTCGCCCGGCTGCACCCCGGCGGGAACCTGGGCAAGCTGCTGAACCTGCGCGTGGGCGACATCATGCATAAGGGCTCGGCCAACCCGGTAGTGAAAGCCGGTTCCACCGTCAGGTCCGCCCTGGGCGTAATGACGCGGACCAGCGCCGGCGCCACCTCCGTGGTTGACTCGCGCGGCAGGCTGACCGGCTTCTTCACTGACGGCGACCTGAGGCGCTACCTGCAGTCTCCGGGCGCTACGCTCCTGGCCCCCATAGAGACCGTGATGACGCGCAACCCGGTCTGCGTCACCCCGGATACGATGGCCATAGAGGCCGCGAAGATAATTTCGGCGAAGAAAATAGACAACCTGCCGGTCGTGGCGGCGCGCGGTTCCAGGCGCCCCGTCGGCATTCTGGACGAAAAAGACCTGTTGAAAGAGGGGCTTATATAATCTGGAATATCAAGCATTGGGGACACTCCTCGCGGCGAGGAATGTCCCCGACCTCAAAGTGTCTAATGGCGCTGCTGCTTGCCGCCGCCGGCTGTTCTGGCCGGGGCGACGGCGCTCCCGCGCCCGCCGGCGCCGGCCTGCTGAAGGGCGTGCGCCTGTCGCAGATGACCTCCGGCGTTTCCGACTGGACCCTGGACGCCAAGGCCGCGCGCCTGGAAGAAAGCGAGACGCGCATCTATTTCGAAGGGCCCGCGCTCAGGTTCTTCGACAAGAGCGGGATCGCTTCCGAGCTGGGCGCCGACAGCGGGTTCCTGGACCTGACGAAGAAGGACGCGGAACTGCTGAAGAACGTAGTGGTGGTCTCGCACACGGAGCGGATGACGCTGAAGACCGAAAAGCTTTTCTTCAGCTCCGAAAAAAAGAAGATCTGGACCGACGAGGAAGTCACGGTCCTCAGGGGCAAGAACGTGATGCGCGGCAGCGGCTTCACCGCCAACCCCGACCTGACCGAGATAGAAATAACCCGGAACGAGACCAAGGTGAACCGGCCGTCGGATATTAAAAACCCCGGCCCGGCGCCGAAAGCAGCGGGAAAGAAATGAAAACGGAAATTGCCGGGAACACGCGCCGGGAGGCGCAAAGGCGAAGAGGGCAGGCGCTGCTTTTGGCCCTGCTCCTTTGCGGCTTCGCCCCCGCGTGCCCGCGCGCTGAAACGGCCGACGATTTCCTGATGGGTTCGGTGGTCAAGAGCGACAAGTGGAAGATGGACCGGGTAAACGACCGGGAGACTTTCGACGGGAACGTGTCTTTCCGCAACGCGGCCTACAGCCTGAAGGCCGATTACGCCGTCTACGACCGCAAGCTCCGGCTCTGGACCCTGAAAGGTTCCGTCTACTGCCTGAGGAAATTCGGGGACGATTCAACCATTGAGCTCAGGTGCGGGCACGGCACTTATGACGCGGCGCTGGAAAAGGCCAAACTTTACCGCGGGGCCGAGCCTATCAGGATGACCTACCGCGACGCCGCCGGCAAGAAGATGCGCGGCAGCTGCGACACCATCCACGCCCTGGGGAGCGCCTCTACGATGGAGTTCGGCGGCCGCTTCAGGCTGGCGACGGACAACATGGAGCTCTTTTCGGATCACGGCCTCTACGACAACGGAAAGCAGTCTTTCCTGATGCACGACGCGCCCGCGCCCCCCTCCGCGCAGGGTCCAAAGTCCAAGCCGCTGGCGCTGGGCGCCAGGGACGGGCGCAAATTCGCCCTGACCGGCGAACGGATAATATTTTACAAAGACACCGGCGACGTAAAACTGTATAATGGTGTCGCCGGCTGGCTGGACGCGGGCGAAGTGAACGGGGCGGTACTCCCCGTGAAACCCCCGGCCAAGTAGCCGCCGCTAAAGATCTATGCAACTCAGGTCAGAACTCCTTGAAAAAAGCTTCAGCCGCCGGAAGGTGGTCAACGGCATAAGCCTGCGGATCAGCTCCGGGGAGGTCTGCGGGCTGCTGGGCCCTAACGGCGCCGGCAAGACCACCACCTTCCACATGCTGGTCGGGTTCCTCACCCCCGATTCCGGGAAAGTGTTCATCGACAACCGCGACGTTTCAAAAACCCCGATGTACCTGCGCGCCCGCGGCGGCATCGGCTACCTGGCGCAGGAACCGACCGTGTTCCGCGGGCTCACCGTGGAGGACAACCTGGCCGCCATCCTGGAGCGCACCATGAAGGATAAGGCCGCGATGGACGCGCGGGTGCAGTCCCTGCTGACCGAATTCGGTCTGCTGAAGCTCAGGAAGCAGAAGGCCTGGACGCTGTCGGGCGGCGAGAAGCGGAGACTGGAAGTGGCCAGGGTCATGATCAACCAGCCCAAGATCATCCTGCTGGACGAGCCGTTCGTCGGGATAGACCCCATCACCGTCAGCGAGCTAAAGAACATCATCCGCCACCTGAAGGACAAG
The DNA here is from genome assembly GCA_964549095.1 of uncultured Elusimicrobiaceae bacterium. Lineage (GTDB taxonomy): Bacteria > Elusimicrobiota > Elusimicrobia > Elusimicrobiales > UBA9959 > JAHJSU01. The sequence goes on along the minus strand of CAZJUL010000052.1, from coordinate 9,840 downwards.
GGCATCGGCGTGCTGATAACCGACCATAATGTGCGCGAAACCCTTTCCATCACCGACAGGTCCTACCTCATCTACAACGGCCAGCTGCTGATAGAAGGCCCGGCGGAAGTCCTCCTGAACGATCCCAAAGCCAGGGAACTTTACCTCGGCTGGGATTTCAAGATGTAAAAAAACCGCCGGGTTTCCCCGGCGGTCCGTGAATGCGCCTGCCGCTTCGCTTTCAGGTGAAAGTCTCGAGGTAGGTGTGCAGGCCGTGTTTTTTCGCCCTGGCGACGGCGTCGAAATACAGCAGGTCGGCTTCGGCGGTGCGGCCTTCGAGATAATGCACGCTGGCCATCGAGAGGCCGGTCAGTATCTCACCCCTGGGCTCGCCGTTCCCTTCGAAGAGCCGCTTCGCGGCCTTGAAGCAGGCCATCGCGTCCCTGAACCGCCCCGTCTTCTTGTACACCTCGCCCAGGCCCCATTCCACGAAACCGAGGTCGGGCTTGTCGCCTATTTCGGAATACAGCTTGCGGGCCAGCAGGTATCCTCTCTGCGCCGCGTCCAGTTCTCCCTCCTGCCGCAGGACGTTGGCCAGGCCGCATTCCGCGTAAGCCCTGGCGAAGGTGTCCTCGGTGTTATGGAACAGCGTCCGGGCCCGGATATAGGCGTGGCGCGCCGGTTTCATGAAGCCCGCCACCCGCAGCACCCCGCCGAGGCCGAACAGCGCGTAGCCCCTGGAAGACTCGTCGCCGGCCTTGGCGGCGTAGGAGCCCGACAGGTGGAAGGCCTCTATGGAGAGCGCATAGCGCCCCTGCAGGCGGTACAACCCGCCCAGCGCCCACAGGATGAACGCGGCGGCGGGATAGTCCTTTTCGGCGAGATAGGCCTTGAGCAGCGGGGCCAGCATCGAGGCCGCTTTCTTGAAATCCCCCCGGAGGCGGTGGGCCATGGCCAGCTCCAGCTTCGCCTCCGAAGCCAGCGCCGGGGCTTTCCGCGAGGCCTTCACGGCCGCGGCGGCGAAGGCGAAAGCCTGCTTCTCGCGGCCGAGGGCGCGGTGGCAGGCCGCGGTCCGTATGAGGGCCTGGCAGAAGAGGCCGGAGTTGGGCACGCCGAACAGCAGCGCCGACCTGTAGGCCGCTATCGCTTTCTGGAATACGCCTTTCAGCCGCCAGGCCTCGCCGGTCAGGTAATACCAGCGGCCTTCGAAGCCCTTCGGGCAGCCCGTTTTTTTCAGCAGTGTGAAAGCGGCGTTCACTTCTCCCTTTTCCTCAAGCTCTTCGGCTTTTTCCAGATCTTCTATGATCATTTTAGACTCCGTTCCTTCGTTCTCGCGCCGGCGCGGACCTCGAACATTTCCCCCGCGCCGGCAGGGCCCTGTAAACTCCCGCTATTGAGGGAGCAGCCGCTTTATCTCGCGCAGCAGGTCGTCGAGGTTGTACGGCTTTTTCATGAAATTCCTGGCGCCGCATAACCTGGCCTTTTCAACGCTTTCGGGGCTGTCCATCGTGGAGATCACCAGCACATTGATGTGCCGCGTGTCGTTGTCCCGCTTAAGGGTGTTGCAGACTTCGTAACCGTTCAGCTTGGGAAGGAGCAGGTCCAGCAGGACCAGGTCGGGCTTTTCGCGGCGCGCCAGCGCTATGCCGGCCACCCCGTCCCCCGCCAGGAAGACGGTATGGCCTTCCCCTTCGAGGATCTCCTTCAGGACGGTGGAGATGGCCTTGCTGTCCTCGACTATCAGGATCTTCTTACCGGCGGTCTTTGGCATAGTCAGTCCCTGTATTTCCCCGCTAGCGCGATATAGTCCTCTTTCGACTTTACCAGGGCTTTCTTTTCTTCTTCGCCCAGCTTGCGCGCTACTTTGCCCGGCGTGCCTACCACCAGGCTGCCCGGCGGTATTTTCGAGCCCGGCGTCACCACGGCGCCCGCGCCTATCAGCGAGAATTCCCCTACTTCGGCGTCCATCACTATGGCGCCCATCCCTATCAGGCAGTGGCCGCCTACGGTGGAGCCGTGTATGATGGCGCCGTGCCCCACGGTCACGCCGGCCCCGACTATCACCGGCTTGCCGAGGTTCGCGTGCAGGACCGCCAGGTCCTGGATATTAGACCCCTCCCCGACCTCTATCGCGTCCACATCCCCGCGCAGCACCGCGCCGGGCCAGACGGAAACGGAAGGGCCCAGCTTCACGCGCCCGATGAGCACGGCCGCGGGATGCGCCCAGGCGGAGGCGTCCAGCTGCGGCTCGAACTGCAGAAATTTCTCTTTCATACTCCGTCGTCCTCTTTTTCGTCCGGGAGCCGGTTGGCGGCCGGGTCCTGCTTGTCGAAGTAGGCGTATTCCGGCTCGGACATCTTCAGGCCCCAGTAAATGAACACGCTGATAACTCCCGGCACTATGTAGTAAAGCGTCCTGAAGATGAGGGCGGCGGCCAGGGCCTTGTTGAAATTTATCCCCATCCCGGCGTACACCGCGCTCATCGCGGCCTCCATCGCCCCCAGCCCGCCGGGCAGTATGGGGATGACGGTCATCAGCATGCCGGCCGCGAAGCCGATGATGAGCTTGCTGGTCCCGATATTGACCCCGACGGCCCTGAAGGCGAAATTGAGTATCATGATGTTGCAGATCCAGTCCATGCAGACGAAGGCCAGCACCCTGGGGAGTTCGTACTTCTTGGTGTGCAGGGTGTGTATGCCTTTGGCCAGCTGGCCCTCGAACTGGACGAAAGTCTCTTCCGGTATTTCCTTCTGCGAGAAGAAGAAAAGAACGTGGTTCACCGCGTGGTACACCTTCCGGGCCCAGGCGGAGCGCAGGTCGTGGTGGAAGAACAGCAGCACCAGGACGAACGCGAAGGACAGCACGAAAAGCACCCCGATCACGCCTTCGAAGAATTTTACCCCGAACTGGTGGGTCTTCAGGAGCTGCAGGAACATCCCCTCCACGATGATGATGGAAAGGACCAGGTAAATGAAGACGCTGAGAACAACGGAGGAGCTGACGCTGATCCCGTAGGGAATGCGGCGCTTGTTCAGCAGGTGGGCGCGGGTGGCGAAGCCGCTGACGCCGCCGGAAGAGACGAAATAATTGACCGTGGTGGAGACGAAGGCGACGCCGGCCGCCTCCCAGAAGGGCAGGCGGTGGCCCAGTATCTTGAGGACCTCCCAGAGGGAAAGCCCCATGCAGGTATAGCAGCCGCAGGCGCAGAGGAAAGCGGCGAGCAGGAACAGCGGGTCGGTGGTTTTTACCGTCTCGACAAGGGAATGGAAATTCGGATAGATAAGCCAGGCGAGAATGCCCAGCGAAGCCAGTATAGGCGCGTAGACAAAAAGCAGTTTTTTCGTATTGCCCGTTTCCATGGTCCCGCGCGGCCGTCTACCGGGGGCCGCGAATTATTAGTAGAATATTAACATAGCCCGGCCGTCCGCAATAGCTATATTCTAAAACTTTAAACAGGCCAATAAAAGCGAAATGTCCATCTGCACTTCCGATTTCCTGGTCATCGGCACGGGCCTGTCGGGGCTCCTCACCGCCCACAAGCTTTCCCGCCTGGGCACCGTCAGCCTGGTTTCCAAGCGCTCGGCCGAGGTCTGCAACACCGACCTGGCCCAGGGCGGCATAGCCGCGGTCACGGACAAGGGCGACGCTTTCAGCCTGCATATAGAGGACACGCTTAAGACCGGTTCCGGGCTGTCCGACCCGCGGGTGGTGGAGCTCGCCGTGCGCGAAGGGCCCGAAAGGATAGCCGAGCTGGTAAAACTGGGCGTACGCTTCAGTAAAAAGGGCCGTGTTTACGAGCTGGGGCTGGAGGGCGGCCATTCCCGGCGCCGCGTCCTGCACGCCCGCGACTATACCGGCCACGAGATAGAATCGGCCCTGCTGCGCGTCTGCCGCGCGGACAAGAAGATCCGCTTTTACGAGGAGCACGCCGCCGTCGACCTGATCCTGGCCTCCCACCCGGCCGGCGTAAGGCCGGCCGACAACACCTGCCACGGCGCCTATGTGCTGGAGGAAGCCACCGGCCAGGTGCACAGCTTCCTTGCTGCCACCACCGTCCTGGCCTCGGGCGGGGCCGGGAAGGTCTACCTTTACACCTCCAACCCGGACACCGCCACCGGCGACGGCATGGCCATGGCCTACCGCGCGGGGCTGCCGCTGGCCAATATGGAATTCATACAGTTCCATCCTACCTGCCTCTTCCACCCGCAGGCCAAATCCTCCCTTATCTCGGAAGCGGTGCGCGGCGAAGGCGCCGTGCTGCGCCTGGCCGGCGGCCGCGCCTTCATGGGCGCTTACGATCCGCAAAAGGAGCTGGCGCCGCGGGACATAGTGGCCCGCGCCATAGACAGCGAGCTGAAGAAGACCGGCGCCGAATGCGTCTACCTCGACATCACCCACAGGCCGGCCGCCTTCATAAAAAAGCGGTTCCCCAGCATTTATAAAAAGTGCCTGTCCTTCGGCATAGATATGACCAAAGAGCCCATCCCCGTGGTGCCGGCCGCCCATTTCTGCTGCGGCGGGATACAGACCGACGACCGCGGCCGGACGGCGGTCGCAGGGCTCTACGCCGTAGGCGAAGCCGCCCATACCGGCCTGCACGGCGCCAACCGCCTGGCCTCCAATTCTCTCCTCGAGGCCTGCGTTTTCGCGCACCGGGCGGCGGAGGCCATAAAAAAGGACCGGGTAAAAAAAACCGGCCTCCTGAAGCCCGGGCGGGCCGAGGTCTGGAATTACGGCAACGCCAAACCCTCCGACGAGGCCGTAATGATAACCCACAACTGGGACGAGATACGCACCCTGATGTGGAATTACGTGGGCATAGTCCGCAGCGACAAGCGCCTGGAGCGGGCCGCGGCGCGGATAAAGATAATCTCCGACGAGATAGTGCGCTATTACTGGGATTTCCTGCTCACGCGCGACCTGCTGGAGCTGCGCAATATCGCCTGCCTGGCGGACGTGATCATACGCTCGGCGGCCCTGCGCAAAGAATCGCGCGGATTGCACTACAATATCAATTACCCGAAGACCGAAGAAGCGTTCGCCAAGGCCACCTCCGTCGACCGCTACGGGGAGAAGTCATAAAGGGATGCCTCAGTCACTTGGAGCGGGTGCTGGTGAACCGCCAGCGGATTCACGCGGAATCTTGCGGACGACCATTTGGAGGTTTTCAGCCCGGTGTCTGCAGCGGTGTCGCTAACATTAGGCGACCGGCGAAGAATGTCTGAGCCCGAGCGCTATGCGCGAGGGCGAGTTCTTCGCCGAGCGGAAGACACCGGGTGTACCCTGAAAACCGAACCGGGGCGGCCGCAAGATTTTGCGGGAAACCGCCTTCAGCGGTCTTAACTACGACCGCGACTTCTAACATATGGACTTCATAAAAATCACCGGCGCGAAGGCGCATAACCTCAAGGACCTCACCATCGAGCTGCCCAAGAACAAGCTGGTGGTGATCACCGGCCTGTCCGGCTCCGGGAAATCCAGCCTCGCCTTCGACACCATCTACGCCGAAGGCCAGCGCCGCTACGTGGAAAGCCTGTCCGCCTACGCCCGGCAGTTCCTGGAGCAGATGGAAAAGCCCGACGTCGAGTCCATAGAAGGGCTGTCCCCGGCCATCGCCATACAGCAGCATTCCCCCTCCAAGAACCCCCGGTCCACCGTCGGCACCGTGACGGAGATCTACGATTACCTCCGCCTCCTCTACGCGAAGGTGGGCTCCCCCTTCTGCCCCCGGTGCGGCCGCGCCATAAAGGCCTGGTCGGTGCAGGGCATAGTCTCCGAGATCTCTTCGAAATACGCCGGGAAAAAGATAAAGCTGCTGGCCCCGCTGATAAGCGGGCGCATCGGCACCTACGAAGAGCTGTTCGCCAGGCTCAAGAAGAACGGCTTCGTGAAAGCGCGCGTGGACGGCAAGCTACGCGAGCTCGATTCCGTGCCGAAGCTGGACCGCTACGTGAAGCATACCATAGAACTTTTCATAGACGAGCTGACCGCCGGCCCCGGGGAAAAAGAGCGGCTTACCGAGGCCGTGGAGCTGGCCCTCGCCCAGAGCCGCGGCCTGGTGTCGGTAGAAGCCGGAACCGGCGAGCCGGCCCTCTACAGCGAAAAGAACGCCTGCGCCTCCTGCGGCATCAGCTTCCCGGAGCTGGAGCCGCGCCTGTTCTCCTTCAATTCCCCCTTCGGCGCCTGCCCGGAATGCGGTGGCCTGGGCGTCAAGATAGAGATAGACGAAGACCTTATAGTGCCCGACAGGACGCGCTCCATAGACGGCGGGGCTATAGAGGCCTGGTCCAACCCGGTGACCACCCGCACCCACCGCTGGAAGAATTCCTGGTCCGGCTATTACATGGAAATGCTTATCGCGGCGGCGGAAAAGAATTCCATACCGCTGGACACCCCCTGGAAGGACCTCCCCCAGAAGGCGCGCGACCTCCTGCTTTACGGCGACAGCGGCGGGGATTTCGAGGGCGTCATAACCAACCTGAAGCGCCGCTACTCGGATACCGAATCGGAGTTCGTCAAAGAGGAGATCTACCGGAAATTCATGCACGAGGCGGAATGCGGCGTCTGCAAAGGCCTGCGCCTGAAGCCCGAAGGCCTCAGCGTCCGCGTGGGCGGCAGGAACATAGTGGAGGTGTCCGCCCTGCACATCGCCGGCCTGAGGGATTTCATGGCGGGGCTTTCACTGGGCCCCAAAGAGCGCGCCATCGCCCGGCTGATACTGAAGGAGATAAATTCGCGCCTGGGTTTCCTGGCCGACGTGGGCCTGGGCTACATCTCGCTGGAGCGCCGCTCTGAAACCCTGTCGGGCGGGGAGGCCCAGCGCATCCAGCTGGCCACCCAGATAGGCAGCGGCCTCACCGGAGTGCTTTACGTGCTGGACGAGCCCACCATCGGCCTGCACCAGCGCGACAACGCCAAGCTCATCAACACCCTGAAATCCCTGCGGGACCTGGGCAACACCCTGATAATAGTCGAACACGACGAGGCCGTCATCCGCAGCGCCGACCATATTGTGGACCTGGGGCCCGGCGCGGGCCTGGCCGGCGGCCGCGTCACGGCCGAAGGCGACCTGGCCGCCATACTCAAAAGCCCGTCGTCCATAACGGGCGCCTTCCTGCGCGGCGAGAAAAAGGCGGCGCTGGACCACGCCCCCCGCAGGCCCTCCGCCGGCTGGCTGGAATTCAAAAAGGCCGAGCATTTCAACCTGAAAGGGATAGACGTGAAAATACCGCTGGGCCTGTTCGTGACCATAGTCGGCGTGTCCGGCTCGGGCAAGTCCACGCTCCTCTACGAGATAATTTACAAGGCGCTGGCCAAAAAGCTGCACAACTCCAAGGAGAACCCCGGGCGCTTCGCCGGTATGAAGGGCGAAGGGAACATCGACAAGGTCATCATAGTCGACCAGTCCCCCATCGGCCGCACCCCCCGCTCCAACCCCGCCACCTATACGGGGGTTTTCAACCATATCCGCGACATTTTTTCGAAGCTGCCGGAGGCCAAGCGCCGCGGCTACGAGCCCGGCCGCTTCTCCTTCAATGTGAAGGGCGGCCGCTGCGAGGCCTGCCAGGGCGACGGCACCATACGGATACAGATGCAGTTCCTGCCGGACATCTACGTGAAATGCGACGAGTGCCACGGCCGGCGGTTCAGCGAGGACACCCTGGACGTGAAGTTCAAGGGCAAAAGCATAGCCGAGGTGCTGGATATGGCCGCGGACGAGGCCGCGGATCATTTCTCCGAGATCCCCCAGATAGCGAAGGTCCTGCACACTATGCGCGAGGTCGGCCTGGGCTACATAAAGCTTGGGCAGAGCGCCACCACGCTGTCCGGCGGCGAGGCCCAGCGCCTGAAGCTGGCCGAGCAGCTGGCCAAACGCGCCACCGGCCGCACGCTCTACATCCTGGACGAGCCCACCACGGGCCTGCATTTCGCGGA
>CAZJUL010000052.1:0-1916 GCA_964549095.1 uncultured Elusimicrobiaceae bacterium | reverse complement strand
GCTGGCCGACCAGGGCAACACCGTGCTGGTGATAGAGCATAACCTGGACGTGATCGGCTCTTCCGACTGGATAATAGAGCTGGGGCCGGAGGGCGGGGACGCCGGCGGCGAGCTTGTTTACGCGGGGGACCTGCCGGGCATACTGAAGGCGCGCGGCTCGTACACGGGGACCTATTTAAAGGAACACCTGCAGAAAGGCTGAGGGCCGGCTTACTTCCTCCACTTCTTATCGCTGGGGTTGAACGGCGTGAATTCCACGGGCTTGAAATTGAAGCTCGCCGACGGGAAAGCGCCGCCGAACTGCTGCTTTTCCTTCTGCCCGTAGGCCTGTACCCAGCCGCGCCAGGTGGTGTCGAATTCCGGAAAACTCTTTATCCTGTACACCGCCCACAGCGCGGGCTGCAGTTTTTCCCCGTCCCTGAGCAGGGTGCAGAAATTCTTGAACTGTATGCGCAGGTGCGGCTTGAACAGGTACGCGGTCACGCCGAAGGCCTGCATGTACCAGTAGCCTATGTCGGTGTCGGATTTTACCTGGTCCAGGCGGGTGCTGAAGAACCTGGTGAGCGGTATGATCTTGTCCTGCGGGAAATACGGCAGGTTGGTGGCCCAGGGGCCGTCCTTGGTATACGAGGCGTCCTCCATCATTACCGCCAGGCCCTCGTTCAGCCATTGCGGCGGGAAATACAGGTGGCTCAGCTCGTGGGCCAGGGTGGCGCGGAGCTTGGGCATATCGCCTGAATCGTACACCACCACCGTCTTTGTCGCGAAATAGGCCAGCCCCTTGGACCATCTCGGCGGGTTGAATTCGCCGTTCAGGTAGCTGTGCTGGGTGCGGTAGATATAGACCTTCGTCTTCTCCTTGACCATCCACGGCGCGAACATTGAAACGTTCATGCGGAGCTTGCCGTAGATGCGCTCCAGCTCGAGCGCTATGGAATTCGGGGACCAGTTGGCCTCGTGGTAGATGTCGAAATGCGGGGAGGATTTGAGATGCCAGGAATCGGCCCGCCCGGCGGCCCCGGCGGGCGCGGCGAAAATAAGGACCGTCAGGAATCCCTTAAGCAGTTTGCCGTGCATAACAATGTCACTGGTCCTGTTCGGTGACGACCCGGACCGTCTGGACGGAGGTGCCGCTGGCCGTCCCTGAAACGGTCAGCGCGAAATACTTGGGCGGGTTGTCCAGGGAAATGTTGCTCGCGGAGATGCCGCTGGTCTGCCAGTTGGAATTGCAGAAGCGGTAGGACATCCAGCCCTGGCCGCGGGTGTTGGAGGTTATGCTGCGGTGCATGTGGCCGACCATCGTGTAGCGGGTCAGGACCCACTTCATTATCATTATGGCTATCATGGACAGCAGGATGGACATGACCAGGGTCTGCAGCAGTATAGCGCCCTTTTTCCACGCCGGCCGGAATTTCATAAATTAGCCTTGTCCCCTCGCCGATGCCCGCCCCCGCCCGGAGATCAGTTCACGCTGCGGTTTATCTTCACTTCGCTGGTAAGGGTGGTGCTGATTATCCTGCTGGTCGTAGTCAGGTTAGCGCCCGGCGTGAGCGCGGCCGCCGGGTCCCAGTAAAGCCGCAGCATTATCTTGACCTGGTCCTCTTCGTATACGCGGTCCGCCTGCTTCCTGGTGAACAGGCCGGAGGAGCCCGGGACCACCGTGACCATGTCCGACAGCTGCGTGACGGTGCCGTAGTTCCCCCCGCAGGAGGCGACGGGATAGGAGGCGGCCGGGTTAAAAGCGTTCGAGAGCGTGGCCGCCGAGCAGTTGGACGGGACCGGGGAAACCGTGCCGGTGTGGTGGTAAAGGATCCTGCCGGCCAGGCAGAAATAATGCCAGGTCGGCGCCTGGGCGATAGTGGAGATGCGGCAGCCCTGGTAGTTAGGGGAATAGCCCTGGTCGACGTTGACCGCGA
>CAZJUL010000051.1:0-13179 GCA_964549095.1 uncultured Elusimicrobiaceae bacterium | reverse complement strand
ACAAGTGCCATTTATATTACGCCGTTTATTTCCTGGTATTCCTGCTGGCGCTGCTGTGGCTGTTCCGGGATGCGGCTTACGCTGTGTGCGGCTTTTCCGTTGCGGCTTATGCCTTTTTTTCTTCCGGCTATTTGGATTTTATCCTGGCGCCCGGAAATATCCCGACCATACATTTCCTCGATATGCCGCTGTTCCTGGCGCTGGCGGCGTTCTTCCGGGATAATTCCCGCCGCGCGGCCCTGGCGGCCTCCGGCGTTCTGGCGGTCTGCGCGGTACTGCTCAACAGGCAGTTCGGCGGTATCCTGGCCGTTTCCTGGACCCTCGCGCTGGCGGTATACGGCTTTGAAAACAGGAACGGGACCCGCAGGTATTTCTGGCTTTTCCTGCCCCTGGCGGTAACCGCGCTGGCGGGCTGGGCTTCCGGCGGCGCCGGTTCCGGCGAGGTCGTGACCTCCTTCTTCCAGGGCTTTTTTTCCTGGCGGCCGGAAACGAAGATAGTCGGCTGGACGATGGTTTATCTTGCGCTGTCCTACGCGTTCCTGGTCTTTATTAAGGGGAACCGGAGCGCGGCCAAGTATCTTTACCTGCTGGCCTTTTTTTACGCGCAGGGGCTTTTCGTTTATTTTTACTGGTCCGGGCTTTCGAACCATCTCCCCATCGTTTACCCTTTCATATTCCTGCAGCTGCTGTTCACAGTTTCATTGCTTGAAGAACGGGGATTCCTGTCCGGCGGGCGTATGGCGAAATGGGCCCCGAAAGCCAAGGCAGTCGCCGCCGCGTTCCTGGTCCTGCTTACCGCCCAGTCCGCCTGGAACTTTTTCTTTGGAAAACTGAGCCGGGTAAACTTCTACGCTAATTTCCGGTCGCACAAATGCTATGACTGGAACTTTAAGAACGCCCGGGTACTATCGACGCTGGACCCGGCGCACTTTACCGGCGCCGCGGCCCTGATAAATAAATACGCGCAGGGACCGGGCATAGCCATCATCTCGAAGTACGACAATATCCTGCCTTTCCTGAGCGGGCGCTACAGCCTGATGCCTCATTTTGAAATGCCCTGGTATGTCCTGAACGACAAGGCGGGGGAGAGGGCTTCCTCACGGCTGGCCGGACTGGCCCCGGACTACCTTTTCGTGGACAACGACATCAACGCCGAAGACAGTGACCCGTGGGCGCCGGTTTACGGGTCCCAATTCGTTAAAAATGAAAGGGCCGCCCGCGCCGGCCGGCTGGCAGAGTTGCGCGGTCTATTCGAACGCGAAGCCCGCAATTACAGGCTGGTCGAGGCCGGCGGCCTGATCTCGGTCTATAAGCGGACCCGGGCGGGATCCCGATGATAAAGCGCGCGCTGAACACCCTCACGGCTTCCCACGCTATCACCGCGGCGAGCCAGCTTTCCAGGACGGCCTATGTACTGCTGATGCTGGTCCTGGTCCCGGTCTTCCTCACCGGGGCGGAGCAGGGCTACTGGTTCTCCTTCATGAGCTTTTCCGCGCTGATGATAATAGCCGATTCCGGCTTCTCGACGATAATACTGCAGTTCGCGGCGCACGAATTCGCGTTCCTGAAGTTCAACCAGGCCGGAGACCTGGAAGGGGACGCGGAACGCCTGCGCCGGCTGGGCGGATTCTTCCTGTTCGCGCTGAAATGGTCGGCGGGAGTGGCGGCCGCCGCGCTGCCGCTCATCGCCGGGATAGGCTGGACCATAATGTCGCGCCGGCCGCCCGAGGCGGACTGGCAGGCCCCCTGGCTGCTTTATATGCTGGGCTCCGTTTTCGCTTTCATGAACAACGGGCTCCTATATTTCTTCGAGGGCTGCGATTCCGTCCCGAAGACGCAGAAGATACGCGCGCAGATGAACGCCGCTATGATAGCCGCGCTGGTGCTGGGGCTGGCCGGGGGGATGAAGCTCTATGCCCTCGCGTTCGCGGCTTTCGCCGGGGCGGCCGTGGCCGCCGCGGGGCTTTACGCGGTATTCGGCCGCGCGGCCGCGGCGCTGCTGTCCGCGGCCAAAGACTGCGCGCATTCCTGGCGGGGGGAATTCCTGCCGCTGCTGGGGAAATATTCCCTGAGCTGGGCCAGCGGTTACTTCATCTTCCAGATGTACACGCCGATAATGTTCCATTTTTACGGGCCGGTGGCGGCGGGCAAGATCGGCATAAGCATAACGCTCTGGACCGGGGTGCTGACGCTCTCCAATATCTGGCTTTCGGTGGTGACGCCCAAAATGAACATGCATATCTCGAAAAAGGAGTGGGGGAGCCTGGATCGGTTGTTCTTCAGGAACCTGGGGCTTTCGGCGGGCACTTTCTTCTTCGGGGCGGTCTGCGCCTTCTCCCTGCTGGGCGCGGCGCGCGGGCATTTCGCGTTCGCCGACAGGTTCCTGGACCTGGTCCCGATGCTTTTCCTCGCCGCGGGCTGGGGGCTGCAGGTAGTGGTCAACGGCCTGGCGATCTACCTGCGGGCGCACAAAGAGGAGCCGCTGGTGGTCCCGTCGGTGGTCTCGGCGGTTTACATCATCGCCGCCACCTGGCTTTCGGCCGTGTTCCTGTCCCCGGATTATTTTTTCCTGGGCTTTTTCTCCAGCTATCTCTGGGGGCTGCCGTGGGTGGTGCAGATCTTCAATAAAAAACGCAGGGAGGGACATTCAGCCGCATGAACGAAAAAACGCCCCTGCTTACCATAGCCGTACCGACCTATAACCGGGCCGCCGACCTGGATACCGCGCTGGCGCATATAGCGGGGCAGATCGGCCCGTTCGCCGGAGAGGTGGAAGTGCTGGTCTCGGACAACTGCTCGCCGGATGCGACTGAGTCCGTTGTCCGGGCCCGTATGGCCGCCGGCCTGCGGGTGAATTATATCCGCAACGCCGTGAATATCGGATCCGACAATAACTTCATCCAGTGCTACAAGAAGGCGTCGGGGAAATATTTCTGGCTTATCGGCGACGACGACATAATACTGGACGGCGCCATCGCCCGGATAATAACCATACTGCGCTCCGGGGAATACGGGCTGCTGCACCTGAACTCCTACGGATTCAGGAAAGATATGGAAGCCGAGCGGCCCCCGTCGAAGGGGGAGGGCCATGAAACGCATACCGACCTGCGCGCCTTCCTTTCCCGCGCCGGCTATTTCCTTACCTTCATCTCCGCCAACATCGTCAACAGGGGCGTTACCGGGGCGGACCTGGACTTCGAAGAGTTCCGGAACACGAACATGATACAGCTCTGCTGGAGCTTCAAAGCCCTGTTCGCCGGCCTGCCCAATGTCTATGTCCGCGACTATTCCGTGGCGGCAAAATCCGATAATTCCGGCGGCTACAAACTCTGCCAGGTCTTCGGCATAAATTTCATCAACGCCTGCGAATTGTACATCAGGAAGGGCGCGGATCCCGCTTATTTCGAGATAATAAAGCGCAAGCTCCTGCTGAGGTTTTTCCCGGCCAACATAATCAGGGTCAGGAAGAACATCCTGGCCACCAAGCCGGAAGACTTTTTCGGCACCCTGTACCCGCTTTATAAGGGCTACCTTTATTTCTGGCTCTTTACCGTGCCGGCCATCTTCCTGCCGCTGTGGCCCGCCTTCATGATCTTCAAAGCGGCTGACTGGCTGAGGAAGAAGTAGTCCCGCGAACCCATTAAGTGTGAGTCTGAAAAAGATAAAATAGAGTAGCGCCGGAGACACTATGATGATGGACCTGCTGAAAAAAGACCTTGAACGCTGGTACTATTTCGCCGGCCAGCCTGACCGGAAGGCCGGCTTCAAGGACGTCCTGCTCGGCGCGGTCAGCCCGCGCTTCCTCCCGGTCCTGCTGGTCCGGCTGGCGCACGCCTTCCACCGCCGGCATTGCGGACCGCTCGCCAAGATAGTCTCCCTGGCTAATTTCGTGCTGTTCGGCATAGAACTGGCGCCGCGCTGCGAAATAGGCCCCGGCCTCTGCTTCCCGCATACCTTCGGAATAGTGGTTGGCGCGCGCAAGATAGGCGCCAACGCCCTGATCTACCACGAAGTCACCATAGGCGCCAAAGAGATGGACGTGCTTTATAACCCCGAAAAGCGCCCGCTGATAGGCGACAATGTGATGATAGGCGCCGGCGCGAAAGTGCTGGGCGGGATCACCGTCGGCGACAACGCAGTGATCGGGGCCAACGCCGTGGTCACCCATTCCGTCCCGGCTGGCGCGGTCGTAGGCGGCATACCTGCCAGAGTGATAAAGCAAAGGGCGGTAAAATGAGCGGTAAGCCGGCTGTTACAATTTCCCTGGTCGCACTGAACCAGCTCAAAGACCTGGAACGGCTGCTTCCTACGCTGATGCCCTCCGCCGAAAAGGCCGGAGCGGAAGTGCTGCTTGTCAATAACAGGTCCACGGACGGAACCAGGGAGTTCGTTGCCGCTAACTATCCCGGCATAAGCGCGGTCGAGAATCCAAATATCGCCGGCTACGGTGAGAACCACAATATTAACCTCAGGCGGTCTTCGGGGCGCTACTTTGTGATAATGAACTCCGATATGACGGTGTGCGCGGATACTTTTTCAGTGCTGCTGGAGTACATGGACGCGAACCCGGACGTGGGCGCGGCCTGTCCCAAGGTGCTGAATCCTGACGGATCTATACAGGGGCTCAATAAGCTCCACCCCACCGTGTGGGACCTTTTCCTGAGGCGTTTCATGCCCCGGCCGCTCGTGAAATTCTTCAGGCGCCGCATGGACGCTTTTGAAATGCGCGACATCGGCTACGATCACGGCTATTACGTCCCTTCCGTCAGCGGCTGCTTCATGTTCTGCCGGGCCGACCTGCTGAAAAAGCTGGGCGGCTTCGATGAAAAGTATTTCCTGTACTTCGAGGATACGGACCTCTGCCGCAGCATCCAGCTGACGCACCGGACCATGTACGTGCCGAATGCCGAAGTTACGCATTTCTGGGCCCGGTCCGCCCACGTGAGCTACAGGGCGATGTGGTATTTCCTCCGCAGCACTTTCAGGTATTTTAATAAATGGGGCTATAAGCTGTTTTAATCCCGCCCGCGCGCCAAATTAGTATAATTTTTACTGAGGTCCGAGAAAATGCTTCTATTCAGGTGGCGCCGGGTGTTCCTTTTTTTAGGAGACCTGTCGCTTTTTTATGTCGCCCTGGCCCTGGCCCTTCTCGCCAGGCGATTCTCCCTGGTAACCCCCGAATTCTTTTTTGACAACGCCAGGGTGTTTACTTTGCTGGTGCCGGTCTGGGCCGGCGTGTTTTATATCGTGGGGCTGTACGACGTGCGGCGGATAAGCAGGCTGACTAGCCTGTTGAACTCCACGCTCGCGGCGTTTACCGCTACGTTCTCCGCGTCCATCGCGATACTTTACCTGTTTTCGATCCAGATCGGGATCAGTCCAAAGATCAATTTCGTAGTGGCTTTCATATTCATGCACGCCCTTACGGTGCTGTGGCGCCGCATATGGACGCGGTATATCCTGGCGAAAGTGCTGACCCAGCGCGCGGCTTTCCTGGGAAAGAATTCCCTTATAGATGAAATACAGCGCGACCTGGCTAAAAACCCGCATTTGGGGTTTACGGTAGTCGCGCTTCCCGAAGTCGCACCCCGCAGGGACGAGGGGACCTGGCTCCCCCGCGCCAGGCCCGGCGGGGAATTGGCGGCAAACCTGGACTTGCTCGTGGTAGACTCATCGGATGCGGAGAATAGTTCGCTGTTCGAGAGCCTCGTAGTGTCCACCGCCGTCGCCGAAGGACTCCCTGTTATAACCCACCTGGATTTCTACGAGGACCTTTACGGGAAAATACCCCCGGAGCACGCCGCCGAATCCGGCTGGCTGTTGCGGAACGTGCTGAGCAGGGATAAGAGCGTTTATCTCCTGATCAAGCGCGTAATGGATCTCTTCGTTTCAACCGCCGGGCTGATAGCCGGCCTTCCTTTGTTTTTCGCGGTATACGCTGCGCTGAAAGCTGCCGACGGCGTCGGCCTCCCGGCCTTCTACTTCCAAAAACGCGTGGGTTACCTGGGCAGGGTGTTCATCATCTGGAAGTTCCGCACTATGGTGCCCGGAGCGGATAAGGCCGGGCCGCTTTATAAGGGCGGAGAGGGGGACGGAAGGAGCACGGCGCTGGGAAAGTTCCTGCGCAGAACGCGCCTGGATGAGCTGCCGCAGCTCTGGAATGTTTTTAAAGGCGATATGTCACTGGTCGGACCGCGCCCTGAATGGATAAAAGAAGTGCAGATACTCGAACAGGGCGTGCCTCACTACCACCTGCGGCACCTTGTTAAACCGGGCGTCACGGGCTGGGCGCAAATAAATTTCAAGGCGACGTCTAACGAGCAGGAGTCCGTGGAAAAGCTCCGCTACGACCTGTACTATGTGAAGAATCTTTCCATGGCGCTGGATCTGGGCATTATTTTATCCACCCTTCGCCGGGTTTTGCAAAAAGACGAATCTTTCGGGCATATCGCGGCCTCCCCGGCAGCCAAAAACTGAAAATCCTTCAAATTGGTGACTAAACCGCGCCCGCTTTCAGGCGTCAGTTCCCTGAATGGAGTTGTAGGAAGCCGCTAAGGCCAGAAAAACCGCGAACGAAGTATGCACGTGCTGAAAAGAAATTTCGGTAAAGTTCATCGCGAAGTAGGCGGGCAGGAGCGCGAGCGCCCACAAGGTGTAAGGGTTTGCCGAAGCCCGGAAATTCTTCAGCGCGAGCAGGAACATCGAGCCGAACAGGAACAGCAGGGCGGCCAGCCCTAAAATTCCTCTCTCAGCCAACTGGTGGATATAGAGGTTGTGCAGGCTGCCGTAATTGTCCAGCTCGCCCAGTCTGGCCGGGTGGTAAGTCTTGAAAACCACACCCACATTAGCCGGGCCGATGCCGAACAGTGGATGGTCTTTGAACAGCCTGAAGCCGACCTTCCACAATTCCAGCCTTATGTTTGTGGCCAGTGCCGTCAGGTCAGCTGTATGGCCGGGAGTAACCGGCTGCGCGGATTGTACCGACGCAGCGTTCCTGACGCCGTCTGCTATGGAAGTCACCCTGTAGCGCACGGCGGGGTTCAGCATCATCAGCGCCAGGGCGGCGGCGGCGAAAACGGCCAGCCAGGGGGCGAGCTTTTTCCTCGCCGCTTTTTCGAAGACCAGTATGCCGGCCACGGTTATGATCAGGCCGAGGTAGGCGCCGCGAGTCTGGCTGAAGGCGATTGCGAGGGGGATCAGCGCCAGCGCGCCGTAATACAGTATCTTTTCAACTTTCCTTTCAGGCGGGGCCGCCAGGACCCGGCTGAGTACGAAAGTGAACGCTATCACCATCATCTCGCCGTAGCGGACCGGGTTGGCGAAAGCGCCCGCCCGGATATGGAAATCGCTGTGCAGCACATAGCCCCACAAGGCTTCAGAAATACCGGCCGCGGCGCTGAGCGCGGCGGCGCCGGCGTAGAAGGCGGAAACCGCCGGCAGATTTCCCGGCCTTAAGGCCAGGCAAAGAACGGAGAAGCAGATATACTTCACCAGGTCGGAGGGGAAGTAGCCGACGCCTTTCTTGAGGTTGAAGGCCAGCAGGCCGGTCAGCAGGCAGACGGCGAGGTAGACCAGCCAGGGTTTGAAAAGCGGATTGGCGCGCAGGCCGCGGCCGAAATATGCCAGGTCTTTCTCCCTGTATTTTTCGAAGACCAGTACCGCCAGCACGAAAAAGAGCCCGGCTTCCACGACCGTGACCGAAAACAGCGCGCCGCAAGCGAACAGGCAGAGCCCGTAGAGGGTCAGCGCCCGCGTTCCGAACCGGCCGGTGTTTTCCATATAGGGCATATTTTACAATAATACAGGGCCGCGGCCCTCCGGAAAACCCGCGGCGCGGTCCGCCGCTATCCTGTCTGCGCGGGTATTTGTTATAATAAATAAGCAGTAATAAGATTTGCGGTTCAAAAATGCACCAGGAGGAATAAAATGGCGACGAAAATAGGCATAAACGGTTTTGGCAGGATAGGGCGGCTGGTGGCGCGGGCCATCCTTGAGAGAAAAGACAATGCGCTGGAACTGGTGGCGGTAAACGACCTGACCGATTCCAAGACCAACGCGCACCTTCTTAAATACGATTCCGTGCACGGCCGCTTCGACGGCGAGGTGAAGGCCACCGCCGACGACGAGATCACCGCCAACGGCCAGAAGATCAAGGTTTTCAAGGAAAAGGATCCGGCCGCCATCCCGTGGAAGAGCCTGGGCGTAGAAATAGTCATCGAATCCACCGGCCTGTTCACCATCAAGAAAGACGGCGTCAACAAGAAGGGCAAGGAAGTGCGGGGCGCCGAGAACCACATCACCAAGGGCGGGGCGAAGAAGGTCATCATCTCCGCGCCGGCCGAAGGGGAAGACCTCACTATAGTAATGGGCGTCAACGAGAATAAGTACGACCCTAAGAACCACCACGTGGTCTCCAACGCCTCCTGCACCACCAACTGCCTGGCGCCCTTCGCCAAGGTGCTCCAGGACAACTGGGGCATAGAGAAAGGCCTGATGACCACCATCCACGCCTACACCAACGACCAGAAAGTGCACGACATGGCCCATTCCGACCTGCGGCGCGCCCGCGCGGCCGCGCTTTCCATGATCCCGACCTCCACCGGCGCTGCAAAGGCCATAGGCCTGGTGATGCCCGAGCTGAAGGGCAAGCTGGACGGCTTCGCGATACGCGTGCCCACCCCGAACGTCTCCGTGGTGGACCTCACCGTGACGCTCGCCAAGCCCGCCACCGCCGAGGAAATAAACGCCGCCATCAAGAAGGCCGCCGAGGGCCCGATGAAAGGCATCCTCGACTATGTCGACGAGCCGCTCGTCTCCATCGACTTCAACCATTCCCCGATGAGCTCCAGCGTGGACGCGAAGAGCACCAAGGTCATCGGCGGCAATTTTGCCAAAGTGCTGGCCTGGTACGACAACGAGTGGGGCTATTCGTCCCGCGTCGTCGACCTGGCGCTGTACATGATCAAGAAGGGGCTTTAAGCCGTACCCGGGGATCGGGTGGCGCCGCAAGGCGCGCGGACCCTGAGATCCCCGGCTCGTTTCGCTGCACAGGAGCTACAACATGGCAAGGAAGAGAGTTTTGATAATGGGCGCGGCCGGCCGCGACTTCCATAACTTCAACGTATTCTACCGCGGGAACAAGGACTATGAGGTGGTGGCCTTCACCGCCTACCAGATCCCGAACATAGCGGGCCGCAAGTATCCCAAAGAACTCGCCGGCAAGCTGTACCCGAAGGGCATACCGATATACGAAGAAAAGCATTTGGTGGAACTGATAAAGAAACTGAAGGTGGACGAGGTGGAATTCGCCTACTCCGACGTGGCTTTCAATACACTGATGTCGAAGGCCTCCATAGTGCTGGCCGCCGGCGCCAACTTCAAGCTGCTCTGCGGCGAACAGACCTATATCAAGTCCAGGAAGCCCGTGATAGCCGTCTGCGCGGTGCGCACCGGCTGCGGCAAAAGCCAGACCACCCGCGCCATCGCCGGCATGCTGAAGGGGATGGGCAAGAAAGTGGTGGCCATACGCCACCCGATGCCCTACGGCGACCTGGTCGCCCAGACCTGGCAGCGCTACGAAACTTTGGCCGACCTCAAGACGCACAAGTGCACCATCGAAGAGATGGAAGAGTACGAACCGCACATAGCCGCCGGGCACATAGTTTACGCCGGCGTGGATTACGGCGAGATCCTCAAGCGCGCGGAGAAAGAAGCTGACGTGATACTGTGGGACGGCGGCAATAACGATATGCCTTTCTACAAGCCGGACCTGTTCATAACCGTCACCGACCCCCTGCGCGCCGGCCACGAGGCCACCTACCATCCCGGCGCCGCCAACCTGCGGATGGCCGACGTTATCGTCATCAATAAAGTCGACACCGCCAGCGCCAAAGAAGTGGCCACGGTGAAGGCGAGCATAAAGGCGATGAACCCCAAGGCGCAGATCATAGAGGCCGAAAGCCCGGTGACCGTGGATAACCCCGCGGCCGTGAAGGGCAAGAAGGTTTTGGTCGTGGAAGACGGCCCGACCCTGACGCACGGCGAGATGAGCTTCGGCGCCGGCCACGTGGCGGCCCGGAAGTACAAGGCCAAGTCCATAGTGGACCCGCGCCCGTACGCGCTCGGCACCATCAAGAAGGTGTACGAGAATTTCAGTCAGATCACCGACATCCTGCCCGCGATGGGCTACGGCGACGCCCAGATGTCGGAGCTTAAGAAGACCATCAACGCCGTCAAAGCTGATGTCGTGATAGTGGGCACGCCTATAGACCTGGCGCGCCACCTGGACTTCAACAAGCCGTCCGTGCGCGTGACTTACGAGCTGAAAGAACGCCGGGCCGGCGGCCTGAAGGCGGCCATCAGGAAAATACTCTGAACTGAGCGGGCCGTGCCGGCGCCGCGGGAAAAAATATGCCTACCGAAAACAAGACCATACTCAGGTTAGCCAAGGTGCAGGAAGCGCATCTGAAGGACAAGAAGGTGGTGGTGCGCGTGGACTACAACGTCCCGATGAAGGACGGCGTAATTACCGACGACACCCGCATCCGCGAAACCCTCAAGACCCTGAAGTTCCTGCTGGACGCCAACTGCCGCGTAGTGCTGATGGCGCACATGGGCCGGCCCAAGGGCAAGCCCGAGCCCAAGTATTCCCTGAAGCCGGCGGCCGCCGTGGTGGAAAAACTCACGGGCGCGAAGACTTATTTCGCGCCGGATTGCGTGGGGCCGGAAGCCGCGAAGGCGGTTAAAGCCGCGAAGAACGGGGAGATAGTGCTCCTCGAGAACCTGCGCTACCACGCCGCGGAGGAAAAGAACGACGAGGCTTTCGCGAAAGAGCTGTCCGCCCACGGCGAATTCTTCGTGCAGGAAGCCTTCGGGGCGCTGCACCGCGCGCATTCTTCCACCGCCGCCATCGCCAAGTTCCTGCCGGGCGCCATCGGTTTCCTGGTGCAGAAAGAGCTGGAATACCTGGACAAGGCCATGGTCAACCCGGTGCGGCCTTTCGTCGCCGTCATAGGCGGCGCGAAGGTCTCTGACAAGATAAACGTGCTCTACAGCCTCATCGACAAAGTGGACACCATCATCATAGGCGGCGGCATGGCCTATACCTTCCTGGCGGCCCAGCAGACCAATATCGGCAAGTCCCTGCTGGAAGCGGAAAAAGTGGAGGAAGCCAAGAAGATCATAATGAAGGCTTTCAAGAGCAACGTCGAGATGCTGCTGCCGGCCGACCACCTCGCGGTCAAAGAAATAAAGCCGGACGCGAAGCCGGAAGTCACCCAGTCTATGGCCATCGGCGACGACTGGATAGGCGTGGACATCGGCCCCAGGTCGGAAATGCTTTTCACGGACAAGATCAAGGCCGCCAAGACCGTGTTCTGGAACGGCCCCGTCGGCATCTTCGAAACGCCGGCCTTCGCCAGCGGGTCCATAGCCATAGCCAAGGCCATGGCCGAAGCTACCAAGGGCGGCGCCACCACCATACTGGGCGGCGGCGACACGCTTTCGGTGCTGAAGACCGCCGGCCTGAAGACCGAGCAGATGTCGCATTGTTCCACCGGCGGCGGCGCGAGCCTGGAGTTCATAGAAGGCAAGCTGCTGCCCGGCCTGGTGGCGCTGTCGCAGAAATGAAGTCGCGGTAAAATATTGTAAACGCCGCAGAGGCGAATTCGGTTTTGGAGGAAAAATGTACAACTTCTTACTCGTAGTTCACGTCCTGATGGCTTTCGCGCTCATCATCGCGATAGTCGTGTTCCAGACCAGCAAGGGCTCCGCCCTTTCGATGTTCGGCGGCGGCGGCGACGCGCTTTTTAATTCCGCGAGCGGGACTTCCTTCATCAAGAAGTTCACCGCCGGCGCGGCCATCATCTTCGCGGCCACCTCGCTGCTCCTGACGGTGTTCTCCTCCAGCGCCAGGATGCGCTCGGTGGTGCAGCAGTACCCGCTGGGCGCGCCCCCGGCCCAGCAGGCGGCTCCCGCCGTTCCCGCCGCCGGCGCTGACGCTGCCAAGGCCCCCGCCGCGGCTCCCCAGCCGGCGAAAGCCGCTCCCGCACCCGCCGCCCCGGCCAAGAAGTAACGGCGGACCGGTAAGGACGGACGAAAAAAGCCCCGCGGTTGCGCGGGGCTTTTTATTGACCGGCTGTCATTCCGGTCTTATTTCATAACCTTGTTCTCGAAGGTCCTTATGATGTCCGTGATGTTATCCGGGTTCTTGGCGGAGAACAGGCGCTTGCGCAGGGTGAGGTTGGAAACCAGGCCGGAGAGCTGGGCCAGGATGTTCAGCTGGAGCGTGGGCTCGTTGAACGGGGTAAGGATCAGGAAGATAACCTTTACCGGCTGGTTGTCCGGAGAGGGGAAAAAGATGCCTTCCCTGCTTTTGCCGACGGTCAGCAGCGGCTTGGAAAGAGAGGCCAAACGGGCGTGGGGGAAGGCGGTCTGGTGGCCGAGGGCCGTGGAGAAATTGGTCTCGCGCTTGATTATCGCCTTCAGGGCTTCGGCCTTGTCGAAAGAGGGCGCGGCGTTGTGCAGGGTAGTCAGTACTTCCTCTATGGCCTCGAAGCGGCCGGTGGCCTGGATATCCAGGCTGCAGGCCTGCTGCAGCAGCAGGCCGCTGAGGAGCAGCTTGGGCGGCTGCTCGAACTCGTCGCGAATTTCCCCGGTCAGCTCCTCCACGATATCCTCCATGGTCAGCAGGCCCGTGGTCTCGCCCTTGGCGTTCTTGGCCAGGGCCAGCTGGATGCGCTTCTCCTGGAAGTCGCGCAGGGCGCGTTCTACGGAGATCTCGTCGGAGATGTCCGCCAGGGGGCGCTTTAGGGCGTCGAGGTCCGGGGCCGGGGCGGAGGGGTTGAGCAGGCAGTCGTAAAGGTCCTTGAAGTGGATGTAGCCGGTGGTCACGCCGTCCTTCGTGACGAGGGGGAAGCGCGAGAAACGTTTCTCCTTTATCAGGGTCAGGATCTGCTCCGGCGGGGAACCGGGGGTTATGAAGCTGATGGCGCCGCGGGGCGTCATGACTTCCTTTACCCTGGTCTTGCCGAAATCGAAAAGGTGCTCGAACATCATGAGCCGCCCCAGCGAGATCTTGCCGTGCTCCTGGCTCTGGCCGAGTATCATGCGCAGTTCCTCGTCGGAGTGCAGCGCCTCGCTCTCGCCCGGCTTGAGGTTGAAGAGGCCCAGGACGAAATT
>CAZJUL010000050.1:0-13346 GCA_964549095.1 uncultured Elusimicrobiaceae bacterium | reverse complement strand
GGTTCAGCTTGCTGGCCCCGAACAGCAGGTCGAAGTCGCCGAACGGGTCGAAGTCGCCGAAATATTTGCGGCCGGCCTTTATGCGCTCGTAATCCTTCTTGAAAAGGACCTTGGTGCCGCAGAGCGTGTCCTTTATCCGCTGGCCCAGCGTCCAGGTGAAGATCATCGAGAAAACCTTGTTGCCTATCATGTTCAGCGTGCGCATTGCCTGTTTTTCCATCGGGAAGACCAGGCGCGAGCCGTTTATGAACTCGCCCTTGCCTTCGGCCAGCGCGAGGTAGAACTTGTTGAGGTCTTCGGGCGGGACCGTCAGGTCGGCGTCGAGGATCATCAGGATGTCGCCCTTGGCCGGGTCGAAGCCTTTCCTGACGGCGTCGGCTTTGCCGAAAGCCCCGCCCTGCAGGATGAGCTTCAGGTCCTTTCCCGGGTTCTGTTTTATGACCTCGCGGATCTTTTCCACGGTGCCGTCAGTAGAGTTGCCGTCCACGAAGATCAGCTCCGTACCCTTACCCAGCTCGGGCATCTCGTTCATCAGCCGGTCTATGTTGCCGGCCTCGTTCCTGGTGGGCACTACCACCGAGACCGTATAATCCTTTTTGTCCGGCTCGCCGGGCAGGGGTTTGGCAACTACGAACCGCACCAGGCAGAGGTTCTTCAGCAGCGGCAGCTTGGCCAGGTAGCGGTTTACGAACGCTGAGATGAGGGGTATGTAGAACGGCATCAGGAAGCGGTAGCCCTTTTTGACCACCTCGTAATGGTTCAGGTAGAGCAGGTTCTCTATGTCCGGCACCGACATCCAGTTGTGCCGCTCCTGCGGGCCTTTCAGGCGCAGCGCCTCGGCCAGCAGTATCAGCGGCTGCCAAAGATGGTTGTAGGAGGTTATGATCAGGCGGGTGTGCGGAGTGGAAACTTTCCTGAGGCACCTGAAAGCCCGCCAGACGTCGCGCAGTTCGCCCAGCAGGTCCTGCATCACTATGTAGTCGTATTTACCCGTAAGCGAAAGGTTCTCGACGTCGTCCACCGAGAAGCGCAGGTTCGGGTGCCTGGCCTTGGCACGCGCTATCATCTCCTTGCTTATGTCTATGCCGTGCCCTTCCGACGGCCGCAGGCCCTTCAGCAGGTCGCCGGTGGAGCAGCCCACTTCCAGTACGGACGCTTTTTCCGGGATGACGAACCTGTAGAACGACAGCAGGTCCTTGTGGTAATACCAGTTCTTTTTCCGCCACTCGTCCCGGGTGCGGGCGGAAATGTCGAAGAAGCCTACCTGCCGGGATTTATCCATTTAGCGGAGACCGCCCTTGTTGGCCTTGTACCATTCTATGGTTCTGGCAAGGCCTTCTTTGAAGCCGGTCTTCGCCTTGAAGCCGAATTCTTTCTGCGCGCGCGCCGTGTCCAGGCAGCGCCGTGGCTGGCCGTCCGGCTTGGACGCGTCCCAGTTTATTTTTCCTGTGTAGCCGGTAAGTTTCGCGATCAGTTCGACCAGTTCCTTTATGGAGATCTCGAACCCCGCGCCCAGGTTGACCGGTTCCGGCTTGTCGTATTTTTCCGTCGCCAGGAAGATGCCTTCCGCGCAGTCTTCGGCGTACAGGAATTCCCTGGTCGCCCTGCCGGTGCCCCAGACCGTCATTTCCTTGTCGCCTTTCTCTACCGCTTCGACGCATTTCTTTATCAGGGCCGGGATCACGTGTGAGGATTCGGGCTTGAAATTGTCGCCGGGGCCGTAGAGGTTCACGGGCAGCAGGAAGACGGCGTTGAAGCCGTACTGGGCCCGGTAAGCCTGCGCCTGCACCAGCATCATCTTTTTAGCCAGCCCGTAGGGCGCGTTGGTCTCTTCGGGATAGCCGTTCCAGAGGTCTTCCTCTTTGAACGGCACGGGGGTGAACTTGGGATAGGCGCAGATGGTGCCGATGGCCGTGAATTTCTCCACTCCGCCCAGCCGGGCGGCCTCCATCAGCTGCACGCCCATCATCAGGTTGTCGTAGAAATACCTGCCTGGATTCTCGCGGTTGGCGCCTATGCCGCCCACAATGGCGGCCAGGTGTATGATCACTTCCGGCCGCGCGTCGGCGAACAGCTTATCGATGGATCCCCGGCGGGTGAGGTCGTACTCCTCGATCTTCGGGACGAAGACCTGCCGGCAGCCGGCTGCCTCCAGCCTCTTTACCAGGAAAGAGCCCAGGAAGCCCGCGCCGCCGGTCACGGTGATCCGCTTCGCGGCGAGATCCGTCATTTCACCGCGGCCTTCGCCACGGACTCTTTCACGGCGTCAGTGACGACCTTGATCTGTTCGTCGGTCAGTTCGGGGTACATGGGCAGCGAGAAGACCGTGTCCATCACGGCGTCGCAGACCGGCAGGTCGCCCTTCTTGTAGCCGAGGTGACCGTAGGCCTCCTGCAGGTGCAGCGCGATGGGGTAGTAGATCTGGTTCGCTATGCCCTGTTCGGTCAGGTACTTCTGCGCGTTGTCGCGCTTCGCCTTGGAGTCGAAGCGGAGCGTGTAGTAGTTGTAGGAATGGCGGCAGCCGGCCGGCGCGGCCGGGGTCACGCAGACGCCTTTCAGCGCGGCGGCGTACTTCGCGGCCACTGCGTTGCGCATTTCGGTCCACTTCTCCACGCGCTTCAGCCGGATGGACAGGATCGCGGCCTGCACGGTGTCGAGGCGGCTGTTGAAGCCTTCCATCTCGTGGTGGTAGCGCACCTTGCTGCCGTGGTTGCGCAGCTGGATGAGCGTGTCGTAGATCTTCTGGTCGCTGGTGACTATCGCGCCGCCGTCGCCGAAGGCGCCGAGGTTCTTGGCCGGGAAGAAGCTGTAGGTGCCGCAATGGCCGATGTTGCCGGTGTATTTCCCCTTGTACTGCGCCGTGAAGGACTGCGCGCAGTCTTCTACGACGATAAGGTTGTGTTTCTTCGCCAGCGCCATGAAGGCGTCCATATCGCAGGGGTGGCCGTACAGGTGCACCGGCACGATGGCTTTCGTCTTACCGGTGATCTTCTTCTCGACGGATATCGGGTCGAGGCAGAAGGTGACGGGGTCGATGTCGGCGAACACGGGCACCGCGCCTATCTGCGAGATGGTCTCGGAGGTGGCTATGAAGGTGAACGGGGAGGTGATGACCTCGTCGCCGGCCTTGATGCCGCTGGCGATGTAGGCCATGCGCAGCGCGTCGGTGCCGTTGGCGACGCCGACGGCGTACTTGGTGCCGTTGTGGGCGGCGAAATCCTTCTCGAACTTAGCCACGTCCTCGCCAAGTATGAAATGGGCCTTGTCAAAAACGTTCTTTACGGCGGCTTCTACCTCGTCCTTGATGGGGGGATAGCCGGCCAGCATGTCTACCATGGGTATTTTCATAGTTCCTCCGTTAACGATGCCCGAGAGCGACGCTGCAGGACTAAATTGTATAAAAATACGGGTCCTGTAACAAATTATATTTGTTATAATTTTAATGGTTTTATTATGAAAACGAGCATCGTCGTCCCCTCGTACAACGAGATGAAAACCCTGCCGGAGATCCTCGGGCGCATAGCGGGCATCGCCCTGGACAAGGAAGTGGTGGTGGTGGACGACGGCTCCGTGGACGGCACCCGTGAATGGCTGGACCAGGCCGCGGCCGAGCGCCGTTTTCCGTTCGAGCTGCGGGTGATAAAGCACGAGGCCAACAAGGGCAAGGGCGGGGCCCTGCGCACGGGCTTCGCGGCGGCCGCCGGCGACATAGTCATAATACAGGACGCCGACCTGGAATACGACCCCAAATACATACCCGAGATAGTAAAGCCCATAGCGGAGGGCGCCTGCGACGTGGTCTACGGTTCCCGGCTGCTGGTCTCCGGGGAGGCCAAACCCTATAATGTCGTTTACCTCTGGGGCAACCAGTTCCTCACCTTCCTGGTAGACCTGCTTTTCGGCGCCAGGATGACGGATTCCTACACCTGCTACAAGGCTTTCAGCGCCCCGGTGGTGCGCTCGCTCGGCCTGGTTTCGAACGGCTTCGAGATAGAGGCGGAGATCTCCTGTAAGGTCGCTTTCCGGAAATACAGGTTCTCGGAAGTGCCCATCGTCTACGCCTCCCGGTCAAGGCAGGAAGGAAAAAAGATAAATTACAGGGACGCGGTAAAAGGCGTGCTCAAGATACTCGGGCTGCGCCTGAAAAGCTTTTTCGGGGGAATATAACTTGAATATCCTGGTGATAGGTTCCGGCGGGCAGGTGGGCAAGGCGGTCTGCGCCGCCGCCGCCGCGCTCGGGCACCGGGCGTTCGGCGCGGACATCAAGCCCGCCGGCCAGCAGTTCTCCATAGACCTGGCGGACCCGGCCTCTGTCGGACAGGCGGTGGAAGCGTCGCGCCCCGGCCTGACGGTGCTCTGCTCCGCAATGACGCGCGTGGACGGCTGCGAGCTCGACCCGGAGCTGGCCCGGAAGCTTAACGCTGAGGCGCCCGGCGCCGTGGCCGAGCTCTGCGCCGCCGCGGGCTCGCGGCTGGTCTACCTGTCCACGGAATATGTTTTCGACGGCAAGAACGGGCCCTATTCCGAGACCGACCCGGTAAATCCCATCAGCGTTTACGGGCGGACCAAGCTGGAGGGCGAGGCGCGGGTGCTGGCCCGCCTGAAGGACGCCCTTTCCGTCAGGACCACGGTGGTCTACAGCTACGACCTCGGCGGCACCAACTTCATAATGCAGCTGCTGGACAGGCACGCGCGGGGCGAAGAGATGAAAGTGCCGCGGGACCAGTTCTCAAACCCGACCTACGCGCCCGAGCTGGCGGATTTCATCCTTGAGCTGGCCCTGGCCGGCAAGAGCGGCGTTTATAATGTGGTCGGCGCCGACCGGATGGACCGGTACGAATTCGCGCTGAAGGCCTGCGAAGCGTTCGGCCTGAAGACGGATTTCCTGAAGCCCGTGACCACCGCCGAGCTGAAGCAGGCGGCCCCGCGGCCGCTGAACGCGGGCTTGAAGACCGGCAAGCTGCTGGCGGAGCTGGGCCGTGCGCCCGCCGGGCCGGACGAGCATTTCAGGACCATCTCCCGGCTGCTGGCCGGTTCCGGGGGTGCGCGGAAGTGAACACGCTGATAGAAAATTCGCGGCTCTACCTGCTGGCCTTCCTGGTGCCGCTGGCGCTTTCCCTGATAATGACGCCTTTCCTGCGCTGGCTGGCGCTCTGGTCCGGGCAGCTGGACACGCCGACGGCGATAAAGACGCACAAGACGCCCACGCCGCTGCTGGGCGGGGCGGCCATCTTCCTGGCCTTCGGCCTGGGGCTGGTGTTCATGCGCTTCTACACCTCGTTCCCCACCGGCACGCTGCGCGACCTGCGCGTCATCCTGGCGGGGGGGCTGGTGATGTTCTCGCTGGGGCTCATAGACGATTTCAAGAAGCCGCACGGCCTGGGCTTCAAGACCAAGTTCGTGATACAGTTCCTGGTGGCCTTCTTCGTGGCGCTCGCCGACGTGAAGATAAATTTCATCAACCCGTCCTACCTCTCCTTCATCCTGACCATGCTCTGGATAGTGGGCGTGTCGAACGCCTTCAACATCATAGATATAATGGATGGGCTCTCGGCGGGGCAGACGGTCATAGCGGCGCTGGGCTTCCTGCTGATCTCCCTGCCTTCGGAGGCCATCTACGTGAACGTGGCTTCGGCGGCGCTGGCCGGCGCGGCGCTGGGCTTCCTGCCGTATAATTTTTCCAAAAAAATGAAGATCTTCATGGGCGATTCCGGCAGCCTGCTTTGCGGCTTCACGCTGGCGGTGATAGCCCTCGGCACGGAGTACACGCGCGTGAACCCGCTGGGCGTCTACGCGCCGCTGTTCATCCTGGCCGTGCCTATCTACGACACGCTGTTCGTCTCGGTGATGCGCCTCAGGCGCGGGCATTCCCCTTTCCTGGGCAGCAAGGACCATTTCGCGCTGAGGCTGGAGAAGATAGGCTTTACCAGGAAAAGGGTGGTATTGCTGGCCTGCCTGGCCGCCATACTCCTGTCCGCCTGCGCCTTCCTGGTCACGCAGGTGCCGATATTGTGGGGGGCCCTGATCTACTTCGCCGTCGGCGGCGAATTCCTGCTGGTGAGCATCGCCATCGCCAAGATCAAGATCACCTGAGCGCTTCGGCGGCGAAACCCTTCGCCTCCTCTATGAACCCCGGCCGGCAGCCGGTCCAATCCTGCTGCGGAATGAGATTTCACAAATAAGGAGGGCCGGAAGGCCCACCGGTCCCGGGTGCTAAAGGCCCGTGCCCCTCCGCGCACGCCGCTTTATAATATACCGATGGCTATACTTGTCGCGAGGGCCGCGCTGTGATCAAGATAATACTCTCCCTGCTCATCGCTTTATGCCCCGGTCTTTCGGCTTTCGAATTGCCGGGCCTCGGCGCGCGGCAGATAGAGGACCGGCTGCAGTTCAATATCCCGGTCCCCGCGGCGCCGGCCGACGCTGCGCGCGCGGCCGCCTGCTACGCCTCCTACCGGGTGAACGGCGCTGAAGTCGCGGTGCCGAACATAGGCTGCGGCTACGACCTGCTGGCCGTCCTCCGCCCCGGCGAAAGCGCCGAAAACCTTTCCTCGAAGATGCGCGCCGTCTTCGGTTCTTCCCCGGGCGCCAAGGCCGCGGTCATACGGCCGGAGTACAAGGCCGAACTGGAACTGGCGGCCGCCAATCCCGGCGCGGCGCTGGTTTCCCTGAACTCTTTCCTGCCCCCGGCCGCGGCGGCGCTGTTCAACCGCGAGCCGAACTTCGGCGGGGCAAACTGCTTCGACGCGGCCCTCACGGCCGCCGGCCTGCTGTCCCCGGAGAAACTGCGCCACGTCGGGAATGCCGAGGCCGACCAGCTGCTCTCGATGTATTTCAGGCCCGTTCCGGCCTCCGGCCTGAAGCCCGGCGACATCGTAGTGCTGAACGGCGGCGACCACGGGGTCTATTACCTGGGCGGCGGCCTGGTCTTCCACAAAAAAAGCTACCTGAAGCAGCACCTCTACCGCATCGTGCAGTTCGAAAAAGCCTACGGGCCCGAGCCCTACGAGTGGAAGCCCGGCCCCTTCGACAGCGGCAGCCCTTTCAACGATTCGGAACAGATAAGGGACAAAAAGGCCTGGCGGCCGAACGGCGCGCATTATGAATTCGGCCAGGCCTCCGCGGAAGAGGCGGCGAAGGCGCAGGTCATCCTTTTCCTCGCCGAGAACATCGAGAAGCAGGCCCCGCGCTGGGCGCTGGCCCGGGAGCTCGGCTATTTCACCGAGCGGCTGCTGGAGAACCTGGTGTCCGACTGGTCCGCGCTGGGCAACAGCCCCAACCCGGTGCTCCGCGCCTACTATTACCAGCTGGAAAGCTTCCGCGACCAGGCCAACCAGAGCATCGAGACGGAACTGCTCTCCTCGCCGCACGCGCAGGGCAACGCCTACAATATCCTGAAAGGGGTCTGGCTGCCGCGCAACGATTATTCGCGCGGGCTGGTCGGAAAACTGCTCGCCGTCTACGGCAAAGCCCCCGGCGCCGCCGAACGGACGCTGGACGCGATAGGGTCGAATTTCGAAGGCTCCCCGCTGGAACAGGTCAAGGCCGCCGAACAGGCGAAATGAGGGCGTGAGCGGCCCGGCCGCGTTCGTTTTGTCGTAACCGTATCTCAAAAGCTATAATAAAAAATATCAGCCGGCTCCCGGCGGCGGGCTGGGAATATTTTCTGGAGGCTGGAAGATGAAAGCTCTTTTTTCGGCGGTCTTTTTTAAAGCGTGCTGGCCGGGGCGCGGCCCCGCCATCCTCGGTTTTTGCGCCGTTCTCTCACTGACGCTGCTTGCCGGCGCGTCCTTCGCCCAGGAAACTCTTGCGGACGAGGACGGCGGCGGGCAGCAGGAGGAAGAGTCCGCCGGTACCGGCCAGGCGGAGCCGGAGAACGCCGGCGCGGTGCAGCACCAGCCGCCGCAGTTCAACCAGCCCGCCCGGCTGCCCGGCGGCGTCCGCAAGAGCTTCAGACGGAAGAAGAAGAGACGGAAACGGACGAGACGGGCGCGGAACCGGAGCAGCCCGGCGACGAAGGCCGCTCCGACGGCGGCGCGGGGCTGGGCGGGCAAAAAGCGCCTTCGCGAAGTTCCGGCGGCAAATTTAAATCACCGGCCCCGAACGCGGCCGCAAAGGGCGTGACGGGCGTCAGGGCGGCCGCCGCCGCCGGCGACACGGCGTGCCACCAGCTGCTGCTGCACCGGCCGGCTGAAGCGCGCGGAAAGCCCGGCACGGCCGATGTCCTGCTGGCGGGCTCGGGCCCGGCCAGGAGCACCGTCTCCCGCCACATCCTGCTGCACGGCAAATACCTTTACATATCCGGAGAACCGGGCCTGCAGACGGTCAGCGTCGCCGATCCCGAGAAGCTGGTCCTGACTTCGGACTGGGCTAAAAGCTCGCCCAAGATGAACGGCTCGGTCGCCGCGGGAAAAGTCCTCTACGTGACCAACTGGAGCCCGCACGAAGGCCTGGTGCTTTTCGATATCTCCAACCCGGCCAAGCCGGCGCACATCAGGACCATCGCCACCCCGCTGCATTCCTGGGACGCCGTGATCAACAACGGCCTGCTGGACGTTTCAGTCGGCAACGAGACGACCAGCGCCATAGTCACTTACGATATCAGGGACCCCCGCAACCCGCAGCTCCTGAATACCCTTACGATAAACGACCGGCTTATCGGCAACGCGGCGCGGTACAAGGGCTACCTTTATTTCACGCACAAACAGCTGCTGTATATCTACGAAGCGTTCGATCCCGCCAAGCCGAAGCTGGCCGGGCAATTTTCTTTCGGCGGGCTCTGCGGCGACGTAAAGGTGCGCGGCGACCACCTGTACATGGTAGAAGGCGGCCTCCATATATTTTCGCTGGCCGATCCGGCGAACCCCAAAGAGATCGCCTCGCTCAAACTGGCCGAGGCCCGCGGGATGCATTTCCAGGGGAACCAGGTCTTTGTGCCCGCCAGCGGCTCCGGGATCTACACCGTGGACATAAGCGACCCGGGGAAACCCTCCGTCCTCTCCAACTGGACGGTGGCCTGGCCGGGGATGGGGCACGGCGGCTACCCGGTTACCGTGGACGGGGCCGGCGACTATGTGTTCGTGGGAACTACCGGGGGGAATAACCCGGGCTGCGCCAGTTTCGGCGGCTGCGCGTGCTACGGTGCCCGGGTCTACAGCGTGCGCAGGTAACAGTCCGCTGTCGCGAATTTAAGGAACAGGCCGCTTTATTATATAAAGCGGCCTGTTCCTTTTATTGTGTTTTGGGTCTTGACAAACGGCGGTTCGTCTGGTAGACTATGAGTGTACTAGTAAGGTAATACAGATATGATAAAAATAGATCTTCATTCGCAGACGCCGATCTACGCGCAGATAAAGACCGGGCTGAAAGGGCTGGTCCGCAGGGGCCTCTTGCTGAGCGGCGACGCCGCCCCTTCCATACGGACGCTGGCGGCGCAGCTGAAACTTAATCCCAACACCGTGGCCCGGGCCTACCGCGAGCTCAGCGTGGAAGGGTTCTTCGAATCCAAGCGGGGGGAGGAGAATATCATCTCTTCCCGCGCCGGCGCCCTGGCGGCGGCGGACGCCGAAACCCTGAAGGCCCGCATAGGCGAAGCCGTGAAAGAGGGCCTGAGGAACGGCCTGGATCCCGCCGATATAGAAGGAATAATTAACCAATTAAAGAAGGACATCATATGAAAAACGAGCCCGCTGTGTTATCCGTAAAAGGCCTTTCCAAATCCTTCGGCGGCAAAAAAGTCCTGGATTCGCTGGACCTGGAGGCCGCGAAGGGGGAAGTGATAGGCGTCCTGGGCCGCAACGGCACCGGCAAGACCACGCTGTTCAAGATCCTGCTGGACCTGGTGGCCGCGGATTCCGGCTCGGTCTCCGCGCTGGACCTGTCGCCGGACGGCGGCGGCCGCCTGCGCGGCCTTATCGGCTATGTGCCCGAAAAGCCCGCTTTCCACAGCTTCATGACCGTGGGGGAAACGCTGGCCTTCCGCGCGGGTTTCTACCCCGGCTGGGACAAGGATAAAGCCGCCGGGCTCTGCAAAAAGCTGGAGCTGGACACCGGGCTTAAAGCCGGGGACCTGAGCAAGGGCACCGCGGCCAAGCTGGCCTGGGTCTGCGCAGCCGCGCATAATCCCGCGCTGCTCCTGCTGGACGAGCCCACCTCGGGGCTGGACTACCTGGTGCGCGACCACATCCTGAACGGGCTGGTGTCGGAGCTGGCCGAGGGCGGCAGGACCATAATGATCTCCAACCACCGCATGGGCGAGATGGGCGGCCTGCTGGACCGCGTCTGCGTGCTGAAGGGCGGGAAGATAGCCGCGGAGCACAGCGCCGCTTTCATAAAGACCGAGGCTTTCAAGGCGACGGTGCGCGGCGGCAATATCCCCGTCTCCGACGGCGTGCGCGTGATAAGCCGCGCCGGCAGCCTGGCGGAGATAGCCGTTTTCGGCAGGAAAAAACTGGACGCCCTCAAGGCGGAGGGCAGGATAAACGGCGCGGATATCTCGCCGCTCGACCTGGACGCCGCTTTCAAATTGCTGCTGGAGGAATAACTGTATGAAGAACCTTTTGAAACTGCAGTTCCGCAAGAGCCTGCTGACCTTCAGCGTGATAGCGGCGGCGCTGCTGCTGTCGGTCCCGCTGGCCCTGCTGATAAAGCCGGCCGCGATGAAGAGCGCCGAGGCCGTGAACCTGGCCATGCTTTACTGGGCGCTGGCCGGCATCCCGCTGACCGCGCTGATACTGGCCGGCATAGCCGGGTCCGAAGCCGCCGGCGGGCAGGCCGCGCTTACGGAGCAGCCGCTGCCGGTGGCGCAGTACGCGCTGCTGCTCTCGTCCCTGGCCGTCGTGCTGGCGCAGCTGGCGGCGCTGGTCCTGGCCGCCTGGGCGATGGTGGGGTTCGCGCCGCCGCTGGAGCACCTGAGCGGCCTGCAGAAGCACTTATACCGCTTCTATGTCTTCGCGCTGGTCTACCTGTCCCTTTACGGCTTCACCCTGTCCTACGCGTTCAGGAACGGCATAGCGGGCGCGGCGCTGTCGGTGACGGCGGTGATAGCGACGGGGATACCGCTGCTCTCGATGTCGGTCTTCCAGGATATGGCTTTCGAGCTGATACCGCTGCGGCTGCTGAAGCCGGCGATCGTAGTCCTGGCCTTGGGCGGGGGGGCCCTGGCGCTGAAGCTGCTGTCGGAGATAGGCGACAGGAAGGCCGCCCGGACGGCGCGGGCAATGGTCTCTGTCTTCCTGCTGCTGGCCGCGCCGATGCTGCTTTCTTTCGCCTCGCTCGGCTGGCTTAACATAGCGGCTCGGCGGGTGGTGCTGCCAGTAAGGCATATGTTCTCGGGATACTACGCCTCGGAGGTCTATCTCTACGCCGCCCGCGACAGGGCTGAGGCCTTCGGCCAGCTGCTGGTCCAGAAGCCGTTCTACGGGGAAGCCGCCCTCATAGACAGCGGCGGGAAGCGCACGGTCATAGACCCGGGCGGGGAAACGCGGGGCCCGGCCTTCACGTACCTCTTCCCGTCCCTGACTTTCGCGAGCGGCGAGATGCTCACCGGCGCCGGCGGGGAAAAATGGATCCTGTACTGGCCCGGCGCGGCCCCGCACAAGCTGCTGCGCGGGAACCTGAAGGACGGCTTCACCTCTCTCTCGCCCGTAAACCGCCCCTGGACCGCGCACCTGCTGGGCGGCAAAGAGCCGGGCCTGATAGACCGGCGGGACGACGGCTACTACTACGCGCCCCTGCCTCCGCGGGGCGGGTATAAGTGGACCAGGATCGCGCCGGTGAACGGCGGCTACCTGAAATTCCTTTACGAAAAGATCAACAGGGATGGGGGAGCGGCGGTTTTCCGCAAGGACGGGAAAACCCTGGAATACCGGGGCCGGCGCTGGACCGTCCCCGGCGCTTTGCATAACGGCCTGCCGGTGCCCGGCGTAGCGCTGGCCGACGGGCTTAACTTCATTGTTCCGGCCAGGACCGCGGACGGCTACGCCACTTATCTGTGCCGCCCCGGCGGCAAGACCGAACTGATGTGGCCGGAATATTTCCGCCCGGCGCTGAACATGTCGCTAACGCCTGACGGCGCGGTATGGGGCGTCTCGCGGGCGACGGTCCCGGCGTTCCATATCCTGACCTCGGAAGGAAGGGCACTCCCGGGCGTGCCGGTCGGGCGCATAGCCGGTTCGGCCGGGATGAAGGCCTCCGACGAAGGCGTCTTTCTGCTGCGCGCCGCCGGGGGCTATCTCTGGTTCAACGCCGGGGACAGGTACCTGGTGCGGGCCGCCGTTGATGATCCCGCAAACCTGAAGACCTGGAAGTTTCCCAAGGTGGTCAACAACAGGGTGGGGGTGGTTACGGCCGCCATCGACGGGATATTCATTACCGCCGTCGACGGCGTTCATTTCATGGACTGGTCCGGCAACGCAAAAAAGATCTATTAAAAAGGGGGACGCTGATGACTAAATGACTAATTATCAGAGTCGGGGACTGTCCCCTTTACCGGCGAACGCAGTGAGCGGTAGAAGGGGACTGTCCCCTGACTATCAGTGTTCAATTAGTCTCAGAAGTTGTGGCGGTGCAGCTCTTTGGTGATGCCGGGGATGATGGTGGTCCGGCCGTCGGTGGCGGAATAGATCTTCAGTATCTCGTCGTAAACCCTTTCGAAAGCTTCCACTATTGAGGGATCGAAGGCTTTGCCTTCCTCGTTGAGGATGTATTCCCGCGCCTTCTCCGGGTCCCACTTCGGCTTGTAGACGCGGGGCATGCAGAGCGCGTCGAACACGTCCGCCACCGAAACTATCCGGGCGTAGACGGGGATCTGCTCGCCCTTCAGCTTCGCCGGGTAGCCGGTGCCGTCGAATTTCTCGTGGTGCGAGGCCGCCACCTTGCAGGCGATCTGCAGCAGGCTGCTTTCGGCGTTGCAGAGTATCTTGGCGCCGTAAAGGGTGTGCTTCTTCATCTCTTCGAACTCTTCGGGCGTCAGCTTGCCGGGCTTCAGCAGAATGGCGTCGGCTATGCCGACCTTGCCGATGTCGTGCAGCGGGCTGGCGAAATGGATGTTCTCTATCTCCCGCTCGGGCAGGCCCATGCCGCGCGCTATCAGCGCGGAATATTCGCTGATGTGCCGGAGGTGGATGGCGGTGTCCTGCTGGTCGCGGTATTCGGCCGTGATGGCCAGGCGGTAGATGGTCTCAAGCTGGGATTTGGAAAGGCTGTCGTAGAGCTGGGCGTTCTCGATGGCCGAGGCGGCCAGCGAACCCATCAGCTGCAGTATGCCCTCGTCATCGGAGTCGAAGATCCCGTTCTTTTTGTTGATGGCTTCGAACACGCCGATTATCTTGCCGGTGACGTCCTTC
>CAZJUL010000049.1:6659-13377 GCA_964549095.1 uncultured Elusimicrobiaceae bacterium | reverse complement strand
GCAGACCGGGCAGGCGGCGTTAGACATAGGAGACGGCGCTGTAAAGCTCTTTTTCCACTTCCGCGGCGTATTTCTCCCAGGAGTAATTCTCCTCCACGTACCTGCGGCAGGCCGCCCGCAGTTCCGCCCGGCGGGTTTCGCAGCCTGAGATGAAATCTAATATCCCGGCGGCTATATCGCCCGGCGACTCGCTCTTCAGCAGCAGGGACCTGTCAAAGCCGCCCAGCACTTCCACATTGGCCGCCACGGGCGTGGCCAGTACGGGAGTGCCGCAGGCCATGGCTTCCAAGGTCACGAGGCCAAACCCTTCGAGAAGTCTGGTCGGCAGCACGAACAGATCCGCGCACTGGTAATAAAGCGGCAGCTTTTCCTCGGATATATAGCCTTCCAGCCGGACTTGGCCGGCAAGCCCGCGACCCGCTATCATTTCTTCCAGCTTCTCTTTCAGGTAGCCGCGCCCGCCAATGATAAAAAGCGCCCTCGGCTCCTTCTTCACCACGTCGGAGGCCGCCTCCACCAGGTTTTCAAGGCCCATCCGGCTGACCAGGTTCCTGACGGTAAATATCACAAATCTGTCCTTCGGGATGCCGAGCTTTTCCCGCACGGCCGCAGCGTCCGCGGCTGGAGCGAACTTGCGCGTATCGACTCCGAGAGGAATTATTTTCGACTCGAGGCCGTGCGCGGCCCGTAGCCTGTCCGCCATGAAGACGCTGGCGTTAAGAATGACCTTTGAGGCTTTAAGCACCCGGCTTTCCATCAGCTTCCTGACGGCGGACCCTAGAATTTTGGTGACCGAACAGAACTTAAGGTCGCCGCATCTTATTATAAATTCCTCCGCCCAGGGAGAGTGGAAGTTATAAACCGCCGGCACGCCCCTGAGCAGCCGGAGCGCCCAATAAGCCGTGTAAGGATGATGCAGGTCGAGCACGTCTATCTTATTATGGGTTTCCAGCATCCGCCGGACCAGCCCGCGCGCCCTGAGCGGATCGGAGCGGTACCGGTAAACTTCTATGCCGTCTATTATCTCAAAATCCTTCTTTTCTCCTCTTCCCTTTGTAAGCGCCAGCACTTTGTGGCCTTTTTCCAGGAGCCGCAGGGCTGTTTCCCAGGCCACGCGCCCGGAGCCGCCTTCTTCGTCGCACGGTATGATGTCAGTACAGACAAGCACGGTAAGCCGGCGCGGCTGCGCGGATATTTCCGGCGCGGCGGCCACGGCTGCCTTTTTTTCGGAATTCGCCAGCCAGAGCTCGAACATCATGGCGGCGTAGATCTGGTCACTCAGGTTCCGCCGGCCGCTCTCGTGGGTCCTGAGCAGGGTCTCTACGTAAGCCGGATTCAGGTAGCCGCTTTTCCTCAGGGCGGAAGGGTCCAGCACCTCGTGGGCGAAATCCTTTATCTCGTCGTTGTACCAACGCGCCAGCGGCACCTGGAAACCCATCTTGCCGGCGCGCAGTATTTCCGGAGGCAGCTTGCCGGCCATGGCTTTTTTCAGCAGGTATTTCAGGCTGAAGCCGCGCGTCTTCAGCGCCAGCGGCGCCCCGGCCATGAACTCCACCAGGCGTACATCCAGGAAAGGGACACGCAGTTCCAGCGAATTCGCCATCGAAGTCCTGTCGGCCAGGCACAGGAGGTCGTCCGTAAGATAGTTCTTTATCTCGAACGCGAAGATATCGTCGGGGTTTTCCAGCTTCCCTGACAGCGGGTGCTGGAGGCGGCTCAAGGCCGGGGCCAGACGGGCGGCGTAAAGCCTGGCCTTTTCCTCGGCGCTGAAATAAGAGATCCAGGACTCGTAGCCGCCCCTGAAATCACGGACGGCGCCCCGTAAGAATCTTTTGATCCGGCCCGGCAGGTTTTTGGAGGCCATGGACTCGGAAAGGTATTTTGCGCCGGCCCACAGCCCCTCCCTCAAAAAGGCGGGGGCCTTCAGGTAATGCGGCAGCAGCCGGGCGCCGAGGTGGCGCGGATAGCCGCCGAATATCTCGTCGCCGCCGATACCGGTCAGGGCCACCGTAACGTTCCGGCGGGCCTCCTTGGTCACCAGGTAAGTCGGAATGGCGGACGCGTCGGCGAAAGGCTCGTCGAACTGGGCGGCGAGTTTTTCCATTACGCTGCGGATATCCGGCTCGAGTATGGTTTCGCAGTGCTCCGCCCTGAAAGTGTCGGCGGCGAGACGGGCTTTTCCAGTTTCATTAAAACTCGCGTCTTTCGGACCGTAGCCTATGGTAAATGTTTTTACAGGCAAGGGCGATGCCCCGGCCATGTAATAGAGCGCCGTGGACGAGTCCATACCCCCGGACAGCAGCAGCCCCAGCGGCACGTCCGAGACCAGCTGTTCCGTAACGCTTTTTTCCAGCAGGTCCGCTATGCCTTCCAAGTATTCCCCTTCGCTCTTCGCGGCCCGGGCCGAAAACTCCGGGACGCCCCAGTACGCGGCAACGGACGCCCGGCCGCCCCTGAACACCAGGGAGTGCGCGGGCTCAAGCTTCCTGATATTTTTGTAGACCGTGTACGGGGCGGGGCTATACAAGTAGCTGAAATAGGCGTCCACCGCCTGCAGGTCCAGGTCCGCCGGGACCTCGGGGGATTGAAGCAGGGATTTTATCTCGGAAGCGAAAAAGAGCTTGTCATTGACCTGCGCGTAAAAAAGCGGCTTTATGCCGAAATGGTCGCGCGCCAGCAGCAGGGTCCCGGTCTTCGCGTCCCACAGCGCGAAAGCGAACATCCCGCGCAGGCGGCGCGGGAGGTCGGCGCCGTGCTCCTCGTAGAGGTGGACCAGCACCTCTGTGTCGGTGGAGGTGCGGAAGCGGTGGCCCTTGCTTTCCAATTCGGCGCGCAGTTCCTTGAAATTATAGATCTCGCCGTTGAAGACCACGCTGACCGAGCCGTCCTCGTTGGAGACGGGCTGGGAGCCGGTGGCCAGGTCTATGATCCTGAGGCGGCGCATCCCCAGGCTTACATTGTCCCCGGACGTGAAGAAGCCGTCCTCATCCGGCCCGCGGTGCGCCAGTACGGCGGTCATGGCCTTCAGAAGGGGCTCGTTCTTGTAATTGGCGAAGCCGCAGATCCCGCACATAGGTCAGCTCCCCAGCATATCCTCGTAAGCTTTGGCCGCCCTGGCGGCGAACGCCCCCAGGGTGTACTGCGCCCTGAAATAATCCCTCGCTTTCGAAGAGAAATGGATCAGCGCGGCCGGGTGCTGCGCTATGTCGGCCAGCGCCCTCCCGGCCGAGGCCGGGTCGCCGGCCTTGAAAAGCATGGCGGCCTCGCCGTAGCCGGCCGCCTCGGCGTTCCAACAGTCGTCCGACGCGACCACGGCCAACCCCGCGCGCAGCGCCTCGATGGCGCCGAGGTCCAGCGTCTGCAGGCGGCACGCTAGCGAGGAGAAAAAGATGTCGGCTTCGGCCAGCAGTTCCCCCCTGCCCACGGCCGGCTCTATCAGCTTGAAAAAGCTTTCGAGCCCCAGGGACCCGACTTTCTTTTCCAGTTCCGGCGTGCTGACCCCGGACACGGCGCCGAAGATCCTGCCGGGCACCATGGTCCGCGCCACCGCGCACGCGTCCATGAAAAATTCCGCGGCGGCCTCGGAGCCAGGGTTATAAAACGCGCAGATCAGCAGCGCCTCTTCGGGCACTCCCAGCTTTTGTCGATAGCGGTGGAGTACTCCCTGCTAGGCACAACCAGGAAAGAAGCCAGAGCCAGAGCTTCGGCCTCCATTTCCTTCAGCCAGGGCCGGGCGTCGCCGCAGGATACCAGGTCGGAGAGCAGGCCGGGCGTGAAGCAGAGCTTTGCCGCTTTGTTCAAATCTCTGACCTGCTGAAAAGCTAATACCGCGAACGGGTCGTGCGCGTGCACTATTTCCGCGCCGGTAATGACGCCGGAGTTCCCGGAGAGTTTTTTCGCGTAGGAGTCCACTACGGCCTTGGCGTCCAGCCGCTTCTGCAGCCCGGCCAGCGAAGCGCGGACGCCCCTTCCGAGGGAAGCGGGCGCGTCGAAGATCCCCTTCACCCCCGCGGGGCGGCTGCGGGGCTCCGCCTTGGGAACGGCGTGCGCTTCCCAGCCCAGCTTGGCGGAATCCATATTCAGGCCGGCGGAGAGGTTCCTGAAAAACACCTCAAAAGTCCCTTCGACGGGGCCTGACAGTTCGTAAAGAGAGGATAACAACACCGCGTTTTTCATATTACCAGCCTTCTGCGGCTGCGGCGGGCCTTAAACCCGGCAAGCGGACTTAAAAATTTCCAGCAATTCAGCCGCAGTATTTTTTGAAGCGTAGAATTCAGCCCTTGCCGCGCCTTTGCGCCTCAGCCCGGCGCGGACTTCGCCGTCATTCAATACCCGGGCGATCATCGAGCTCATACCGCCGGTATCCCCGGGATCGAAATACAGGCAGGCATCGCCCAAAACCTCGGGCATACAATCCGCACTCGAACTAATTACCGGGCAGCCGCACGCCATGGCTTCCAGCGGAGGCAGGCCGAAGCCCTCCATGAACGAAGGGAACACGAACAGCTCCGCCCCGCAGTAAAGCGCGGCCAGCTCCCCGTCCGCCACATGGCCCAGGCCGCGGACGCCTTCGGCCGCGCAGAACGAGGGGGCGACTCCGGCGAGAGCGAGGTCGTATTTCCCCCTCTGCTCCGCCGGCAGGAGGCCGTAAGCGCGTACAAGGCCCTCCACGTTCTTGTGCGGGTATGAATTGCCCACGTACAGGAGATAGCGCTTTTCCAGCTTGTACCTTTTCCGGACAACCTCTATCCGCTCCGCGCCGCAGGGCGCGAATCCGGCTCCCGCGGACTCCGTTATAAGGACAGCTTTTTCCGCGGGCAGGTCGAAATAGCCGTGCATTTCCCGCCTGGTGAATTCGGAATCGCAGATAATCCTCCGGGCCTTTTTATTAAAAACAAGCATCGCGGCCTTCAGCGCCGCGTTATACAGGACCCGTTTTTTATATTCCGGATAGGAGAACATCGTGAAATCGTGGTGCGTCAGGACCACCCCGCAGGGCGCAAGCAGCGGCACCTTGTAATAGGGGGAAAAAAACACGTCTATCTTGTGCGCCTTTATCGCGGACGGCAGGTAAACCTGGTCCCAGAACAGGGTGACCGTCCCGTCCCGCAGCACCGTTGTCAGATTCCGCGCGTCAGCCTGGAAATCCAGGTCCCGGAAGCCGAACAGGAAATAGCGGTTGTCGGAGTCGAGCTTCAGCAGCCCGGAAAGCAGGTTGCGCAGGAACCTGCCTATCCCGGTCATCTGGCCGCGCCTCAATTCTCTGGCGTCAACTCCGATATTCATACTATGCGGCCTCCCGGCCGGAATACCGATCTGATCCCCGCTGAACGCGGAATGTTCCGGCTATACGGCGGGATCTCCCTCCATTTTAGATTCACGGATCTCCCAAAGCTTGATGAACACAAAGAACACCACCAGGCCCGAAGAAACGCTTACGAAGAACCCGCGCCAGCCGTCCCTGTAGCCCTTCAGCAGGAAATATTTCAGCGTGAAGAAATATAAAGGCCGCACGAACAGTTCGATAAAGATGTTCTTAACCGTTATCCGCTTGCCGTCCTTATACTGCTCCATCGCCTGCAGTGTGGTGCTGCGGTTGAACTTATCCATCCACTCGCCTACCGATGCGTACGTATAATGCAGGAGGTCGCTCTTCAGGCGCGCCACCTGTCCGGTAAGGATGTCGCCGTTGGCGTGCGTGTGCGCGGGGAAAAAGACCTTGCCCTTTTTGAACAGCCTCGGGATATAGGAGGGATACCAGCCGCAGCCCAGCACGGGTTTTCCGCTGAAGAACGTTTTTCTCGGCACCATATAGACCTCGAAGGCCGGAGCTTCAAGGACGGCAGCGATCTCTTGCCTTAACTCCTCGCTGACCATTTCGTCGGCGTCTATCAGGAAAACCCATTCATTAGAGGTCCTGGAAACCGCGAATTCCCTGTCCGGCTCCGCGAAGCCTTTGGGCTCGGTGGAATAGATCTTGTCCGTATAGCCCCTGGCGATCTCGACCGTCTTATCCGTGGAATAGGAATCCACGAGCACTATCTCATCGGCCCACTTCACGGATTCCAGGCATCTCTTGATATTCTTTTCTTCGTTCCTGGTTATCACGATCACGGATAGCTTTTTCATTAAAGCCCTTCTCCCGGGCGGCCGGACAGAACCGCGTCATAAACTTCCTGGACCTTGCCCGCGCTGCGCGCGATGCTGAAAATTTCGGCCCTCTTGCGCCCGGCAGCGCCCAGCGCGGAAGCCAGTTCCCTGTCCTTCAACAGACCGATTATCGCCCCGGCCAGCGCCGCGGCGTCCGAGGGCGGGACCAGCCTGCCGGTCACCCCGTCCTCCACGATCTCCGCAAGCCCCCCCACCCTTGTCGCCACGACCGGCTTTCCGCAGGCCATGGCCTCTACGGCGGCGCGGCCAAAGCCCTCACTGACCGAAGAAAGCGAGAAAACGTCGATAGCCGCCATTATTTCCGGAATATCCCGCCTGTGCCCGGCAAATATGACATCCTCCCGCAGCCCCAGTTCCGCGGCCTGCGCTTCAAGCCCGGCGCGCTTTTCCCCTTCGCCCGCTATCAGGAACCTGGCGCCGGGCACGGCTTCCCGGATCAGCTTGGCGGCCTGTATAAAATACTGCTGCGCCTTGTACCAGTCCAGCCTGCCGACCGTACCGACCAGCGGGGCTCCGGACGCGACGCCCAGCTCCCGCCGCACGCCGC